>JAZKSG010000021.1:0-25391 GCA_036626215.1 Thermoplasmatota archaeon | reverse complement strand
CATACCAAAGAATACGAGGCCATTTAGCTTCCACAGTCACATTCAGATAACTCTCCTTATTCCATGAGGAGTTACCTATACAATTTCCAGTGGTAAACGTATAGTTCTGATCTTGTTCAGATCCTCGGACGGCGGTATGAATCGTATATGTAGTATAGGGCTGTAGATCACGCAGAGGACATGTTGGACTAATATGGGTTTCACTACTTGTTCCTGATGCACTTCCTACATCCGGCGTGGTGTTAATCCACCAGTTGAATGTTCCGCCTGAGGGATGTTTAATATCTACAGACCACTCAGAGGTATCGGGTCTTACATTTGTTTGTTGATGATATATGGTTTCATTTGTGAATTCAATTTGTTGGTCGAGTAAAGTAATATTAAGAACTGCTGATCCGGTGTTTCCATCAGGATCTTCTGCTTGTACCGTTATCTGCCTTTGATGATTCGTACTTGTTTCATAATCCAGTTCTGCTCCTGGAGCAACCTCAACATATCTTCCCCCAGTTTCAGAATCTGTACATATCTCGAAATTTCCACCATCATCATCAAGTAATAAAAAATCTAAATTTGAAACGCTATTATCTGCATCACTCGCTGTAAGGTTCCCTACAAATGTTCCGCCAACAGAGTTTTCTTTTATCTGAGTATCTATATTTACTACTCCTCCATTGTTTACATTCCATGCGAAAACACCAGGGTGACCAATATTGGATTCATCTTCTATAGTAATAAAATCTGAAGTACCTGAATCATTAACTTCTCCATAGGTTTCTCCATCTCCTACCGTCCATCCACCAGTCGGATAGCTACCTGGATCTGCCGGCATACCACGTGTCCAACTGATGTCTTCATACCGGATTTCGATTCCAAAATCCCCTCCACCTAATCCATGTAGACGAATCTGAAATGTATTACTACCAGAACCATCAGTAGGAGACTCATATGGCTCAACATTATACCATGTCACTGAAACAATGTCATTAGAATCATCTTCATAGAGATATACTGTTCCTCCATTACTAGGATTGATATCATCATACTGACCAGCGATCATCGGCCCATTTGTATAACCAGGGATCCCTTCAGGGCTATAAGAAGTCTGACTATGCCCAAAAGTGATATAACCATTAGAACCGACGTAAATACTATCATAAGTGGTATCGCCTAATTTAAGTCCATCTTCTATAGTATCAGAAATAACAACTTCCTCAGAGGAATCATCACTATTAGCACCTGAAACAGCACTCCCAAGCGGAGTGACCGCATTATGGCCATCTGCAACCGAAAAGGGTGTTGCTGGTCGACCAAAAGCAATATCTGTAGGGGCTGCACCATCAGCACCAGAAACTGGAACTAAAGAGAGAGTAAAAATAAAAACAATAAGGAATACTGCAGAACGTTGACAAAAAGAGTTCACGTTTTCACCCCGGTATTATTGGAGAATATAAAAAGAGATATATGACAATTATTTATCCTAAAAATCAGTTTATAGCAAGATAAAAACCACTCGTTAAAAACATAACTTTTTACATTTCTATCACTATCTCTGAGGTTATGAATAATGAATTTTAGTTTATAGAATGGTGTAAACTCTTTCCAAATAGTATCCGCATCCCATCATTGTTTAATTCTACTAGAGAGCAGAAATCCCAACCAAATATATTTAAGATAAATATAAGAATCATTAATAACTATTTTTATGCAGCTGCATATACAGGTGTACATTTAATGAGGAACATCATAAAGCAGTAGAGGTATAAACTGATAGACAAAAATAAACCAGCTAAAAAAAAACACTTTTTTTTGAATGGAAATCCTTCAAGAAAAAAGAGTATGGGCCAGGCCGGAATTGAACCGGCGAACTCCGCCTTGTAAGGGCGACGTCATAACCCCTAGACCACTGGCCCCCAAAAAATGTGAGGTTCATTTTGATTAAACAGTTTTTTCTAAAAACTGAATAAAGAATCGGTTTTTAGTAGTTTACTATACTTCAAACAAAAAAATCTATCTAAAAATAGTTAGCCTCAGTAAACTCTTCTTTATCACCGGTTTCATCTTTATCTATATCTCTCTTTGTAGCCTTTTCTAATTCCCGAGTTTCTTCTTTAACTGTCTCTATAACACCTATCAAAGAAACAGTACTAAGTTTTGAAACATATTTTTTGCAGACATTCATCAGCTCGGTATGAAACATAGATTCTGCTCTCTGATACTCTTCCAAAGATTTATAATAATCTTTTTTTTCTGAATTCATAATCTATTCCACCAAATCAACAAAAAACATGAAATACATATTAGTTTAAAAATGCTATCAATAAAAAAAAGGAAAAAAACATGAAACCAAGAGATTTATACAACAAGTTAAAAGATGAATATGGCAGCCTACAATGGTGGCCAGTAGATAAAACATATCATGAAGAAAACGGGACCGACCCACGTTTTGAAATAATAACTGGAGCTATACTCACTCAGAATACCTCTTGGAGCAATGTTGAAAAAGCACTAAAAAATCTGAAAGAGGAGAAGAAATTAGATTCAAAAAATATGATAGATGTAGAAACAGAGAAACTTCACCAAATGATACATCCCTCTGGTTTCTACAAACAAAAAACAAAAAGATTGAAAAAAATAGCTATACATATCCAGAATGGATACAATCACGACCTCCAGAAATTGTTTAACCAACCCACTCAAAAACTTAGAGACGAGCTATTGTCCCTCAAAGGCATAGGCCCTGAAACAGCAGATTCAATACTGTTATATGCTGGAGAAAAACCTGTTTTTGTAGTAGACAACTATACAAAAAGACTCTGCCAAAGGATTCCAATTGAGACAAAATGTTCATATCAAGAAATCCAAAAATATTTTGAAGAAGACATAGAAAAAAATTATTCAACCAAAAAACTACCAGAGGTTTACAAAGAATTTCATGCTTTGATTGTTGAACATGCAAAAAATTATTGTAAAACAAAACCTCAATGCAAACAATGTTTCCTAAGAGAGGAATGCCAAATGTTCAAATAGCGATAAATGAAAAAGATTGTTATTCTAATATTTCTCTCACTTTTTCACTCATTTTTTCAGCAGGTATATCTGGAAGAGAAATTAGTTGAGTTGTCCCAAGTTGGCCTTTACCCGATTTTTTTATGTTTATGAAACCAGCGTTTTCTATTTCTTTTAGATAATTCCAAAACATAGTATGGCTACGGGGTTTCTTTTCAAATTCTTCACATGTTATCTTATATGTTTCCTCTGCATCTCCGGTGTTAACATATGCAGTTTCATCTTTCCTCAGCCTTTTGGATATAGCATAAAGTGTCATCAGTTGATGCTCTTCTAGGTTTTTTAGTTTAGATTCCGTTACTACAGAGTAGGTTTCAGCTTTTGCAGCGCGGACATGTTCAGGTTTTACTTTGTCTTCATGTTGGTTGTCAGCGGCTATACCAGCTTTCCAGAGTAGCTCTATAGCGAAACGTGCATCACCCCATTCACTAGCAAGATCTGCTATAAGATCTATACATCCAGGGTCGACAACGCCGACATGGAAAGCTAGTTCTACCCGTTGCTCCACTATGTCTTTTAATTCCTCCCGGCTGTATTTTCCAAGGTTTATCACGTTGCTTCGTTTGAAACTACTTAGAGTGGAGTCGTCAAGCATAGATAAAACGTCTTTTTGAGAAATCAAAAGCTGCGAGATTTTGATTTTTTTACGAGGGGAATCATCTGAAAAACGTGCGAGATCATAAACTAGGTTAGTATCTTTCTTTTTTAGTAAGGCGTCCGCCTCATCAAGTACAAGAAATAGTTGGGCGTCTCTTTTCTCTAGGTGCTTACGTAAAACCTGCAGCATTTCATCTAAGGAAAAACCACGATCTGGAAAACGAGAGTCAAAGTGGTTGAGTACACCTAGTAGAGCCATTGAATCTGTTGAACGTTTACGGCAGTTTATATGTACATATTCTATGTTTTTTCCTTGTTTACGTGCGGTTTTAGTAAGTGATTTACAAAATTTTTTAGCTATAACCGTTTTTCCAGTACCAACAGGACCTTTGATAACACCGTTCTGAGGGATACCCTGCAGTAAGGGTTTAAACATATGTGACAGCATCTTCAAGGCTTCTTCTCGATGAGGTAAGTCATCTGGAACGTAATCAAAATCTAACTTATCGGGTTTATCTATAACTGTAGATGACATTAATTCTTTTTCAATTATATCTGTCATATTTCAGGAATTGTAATACGAAGTTCTTCTCATAAAACTATCCCCTTTACCAGTACTTCGGAAGGTAGAATTTTTAATCTCAAATTTCGGAATCCCATAGGGAGAGCCCCGGTTTCAATGTTTTCCAAATAGACCTATTTTTGCCTCATTTCCAGCCACTTTCCGAAGTACTGTTTATAGAAAAACATTTTTTTTGTCCAAAAGTCTTATTAAAACGAAATAATAAGGTTTAACGAAAAAATAGAGGTAAAGGTAAAAAAAATTGTTATGAATAACTCCAACGATTATGTTAAATCTCTAGAATTCCTAAAAAACAGATTTAGAGAATACTATGAAAAAAATAAGCCTATTCTACCTGATCGTTTCTCACGGCGGGAATACGCCTTCGTATTCTATGGTGGAAAAGGGATGCTTAGACATCTTGCCTTCAACCGTAAACAGAATCTAATAGATTTTCTTAAAGAAAAACATCCCGCTCATTGTTATTATTCAACGGCTTATTACAAAACTCCTGACGCCGCTACAATGCAGGAGAAAGGTTGGATGGGTGCAGAGCTAGTTTTCGATCTGGATTCAGACCATCTGCCAAATATTGAAGATATGACGTATGGTGAATCATTAGAAGAAATCAAAAAAGAATTCTATAAACTTGTAGATGATTTCTTACTAAACGATTTTGGTTTTGAAGAAAAAAACTTGGAGCTTTTTTTCAGCGGTGGAAGAGGATACCATTGTCATGTAAAAGACCCACGGGTATATGAGCTCGATAGCAATGAAAGAAAAGAAATAGTTGACTATATAACAGGTAGAGGTTTAAAAGACAGCCTTATCTTCCGGGAGCAAGCTACAGGTAAAAAGAAATATGGGAGAAAAGTTTTTCCCAGCGGTAAATCATTAAAGATGCCGCCACCTGATGAACCCGGATGGAAAGGAAGGATAAGTAAGGGTATAATTGAGATCGTGAAAGATATCAAAAATAGTGATGAACCTCTGGAGAAGTTAAAGGAATATGGTGTAACCGAGAAAACCGCTGAAAAATTGTTAAACGATTTATCTGAGGAAAGAGTAGAGAGAATCAAAAAGGGACGATTAGATCAATCGGCAGCTATACGTAGATTTTTTCTCAACAGCGCTTTAAGAAAAACCGCTGTTTCTATGGCCGCTGGTGAAACAGATGAACCTGTCACCTGTGATGTAAAACGGCTTATAAGACTACCAGGTTCTCTTCATGGTAAAACAGGTTTTAGAGTCAAAGAATTAACCTTAGATGATTTAGAAGATTTTAACCCTCTGAATGATACTGTAGTATTTTCTGATGAAGCCGTAAATGTAAATATTAAACAAAAATTTGAGATAACTCTAAAAGGAAAACATTTTGAGCTGGAGAAAGGAAAACAAAAAGTCCCTAAGTATCTAGCTGTTTTCTTGCTAGGCAGAAAGATCGCGTTAATAGAATAAACATAGATTTTCACTCAAAATTTATATATTCCATGCTTTCTTTATTAGAGGTGATAAAAATATTATGGATGAAAATGAAGAATTAAGTTATAGAGTACTTCGTAAGATTCAGCGGAAAGAAAAAAAATCACCAGTTTTAATAAAGATACCTCCTAGTTTTTATGAAGAATTAAAGGAATATCTGAAAAAGCTTGATGAACGTCTAGAAAAAGAATCTGGTTCTAAGAAACAGATGCTTTTAAGGGAAGAAGTTGATAATAACAAAAAAATAGCTATGAATATTTATGAACAAAGAGAGAAAAAGATATTGTTAGCAGCGATTTCTAAAGCCCGAGGAGGACAACCTGAAATCCGGAATATGTTAGAAGAAGAAAAAAAATTGTTTGACCAGATAATAAAACTGTTGATGAACTCAAGGGAAACATTTTTAAAACCTAAAACTGAGGAAAAGAGAAAAGATGAAATAGAGGAAGAAGAAACAGAATCTAAGGCTGCAGAGGAGAAAAAAAATTCTGTAGTAAGAGTAAAAAACGATGTACCTAGTTTTGTAGGCACCGATGAAAAAAAATATTTTCTTAAACAAGACGACCTGATTTCTCTACCTGACGACCTCGCAGAGATGCTAGAGAACAAAAATATGGTTGAAAAGATAGAAATAGTAGCTTAACTTTTTATATCACTTCCCTATTTACCCTTTTCCACCTTAGATGGAGAATAATAAAATTTAAAAAGGTTATAAGGAGTATTGTTATATATGCAGAAACCTCGCAGAATCAAAAGATACTGTCCTTTTTGCAAAAAGCATACAGTACATGATGTATCAAAAGTCAAAAAACGAAAAGCTAGTGAGTTAAAACAAGGTCAACGTCGTTTCCGTCGTGTGATGAAAGGATATCGAGGTTTCCCAAGACCTAAACCCGAAGGAAGAGAAAAAACTAGTAGACGAGCTTATCTCAAGTATACTTGTAGTGAATGCAAAAAGAGTCATCAAACGTCACATAAAAGAGCTAAAAAAGTTCAAATAGAATAAAGAGGGTAGCATATCTATGGAGAAAAAAGGCAGTAGGTTTATAAAAGTTCGATGCAAGGATTGTGAAAATGAACAGGTGCTTTTCAACAAAGCAAGTAGTGTTGTATCCTGTCATATATGTGGCAGTAAGCTAGCTATACCTCATGGTGGAACCGCTGAATTGAAAGCAGAGATTTTAGAGGTTCTAGAATAAAAAAAGTTTTTTTGGAATAAAGAATTGATTTTTTTAGTGATAATATTATGCCTGTAGTAAAAAAAGAATACCCGGAAGAAGGAGAACTAATCGTAGGTACTGTTAAAAACGTCCGTAGCTTCGGAGCTTTTGTAACGTTAGATGAATATCCGGGGAAAGAAGGTTTTATCCATATAGCGGAGATTGCTACAGGCTGGGTTAAACGGATTACTAAACATGTTAAAGAAAATCAGAAGATTGTCTGTAAAGTCATGGATGTAGATCCTAAGAAAGGACATGTAGATCTTTCTTTGAAAAGAGTTAATGAACATCAGAAGAGAGAAAAAATACAGGAATGGAAGAACAACCAGAAAGCAGAGAAATTAATGGAGCGGCTAGCTGACAAAATAGATAAAAACTTAGATGAATGTTATGAAGAATTTGGTTATGATTTAATAAAAAAATATGGTTCTATGTATGCTGCTTTTGAAGAAGCAAAAATAGATATAGAGACTCTTAAAAAAGACGGTTTCGATGGAGATTGGTTAGAAAAATTCCATGAAATCGCTGAGAACAATATCACCATACCATTCGTAAACATAAAAGGATATATGGATGTCAGATGTTGGCTTCCCGATGGAATAGATTATATACGTAAAGCTTTGATGAAAGCAGAGGGAAGTGAATACGATGATGTAGAGATAAAAGTTAAATATGTAGGTGCTCCTCATTACATGATAACGATTAAAGCTCCTGATTATAAAATAGCTGAAAAACAACTCAAAAAAGCTGTGGGGAAAGTAGAGAACTATATAACGGAGAATGAAGGAGAGTTTGAGTTTCATAGAAAACTAGAGGAATAAAAAAAAGTAGAAAATTATTATGGTAGAACTTTTTTACTGCTCCAATTGTGAAAAATATACTCTCAACAAAGTCTGTAAAAAATGTGAAAGACAGACTATCAAAAAGAAACCTCCTCGTTATTCACCACAAGACCAATATGGTGAATACAGGCGGAAATTAAAGAAACTTGAGAAAGATAAAAAAAAAATAGAGAATAATAGGTGTTGAATAAACTATGGATTATGTTACAGCAAGATATGTTGATGAAAAACCAAAGTTGGATAAACCAATACTGATAGAAGGGTTACCAGGTATAGGAAACGTGGGGAAACTTGCTGTTGAACATCTTGTAGATAATGTAAAAGCTAAAAAATTTGCTGAGCTTTACTGCAAGGATTTCCCTCCGCAAGTATTCATAAACAACGATGGAACAATTAAACTAGTTAACAACGAGTTTTACTACTGGAAATCAGAGAAAAAAAAGCAGAGCGACTTAGTTTTATTAACAGGAGATTATCAGGGTTTATCTTCAAGAGGGCAATATGAACTGGTAGAGAAGATACTTGATATCTGTGAAGAACTTGGGGTAGAAGAGATGTATACTCTTGGAGGATATGGACTAGGACATGAAATAGAAAAACCAGATGTGTTATGTGCTACCACCGAAAAAAGCTGGGTTAAAAAGATGAAGAAACTAGGAGCAGTATTCAAAAAGAATGAACCCGGTGGTGGAATAGTCGGAGCAAGCGGATTGATACTAGGTTTAGGTAAACTACGTGGGCTGAAAGGAACTTGTTTCATGGGTGAAACACCAGGCTATCTTGTAGATCCAAACAGCGCCAAAGCAGTTTTGAAGATACTCATGGAGATTACAGGTGTAGAAGTTGATCTTTCCGCTTTGGAAAAGAAAGCCAAAGAGATAGAGGCTATTGCTCATCAACTAAAAGAAATAGAGTCTAGATCCTCTAAAGAAAAAACTGAGGAACTAAAATATATAGGATAAAAAAAATCCTGAAAAACATTTTTTTATCTTTTTTCATTCTAGTGAAACATCATACGTTTTTTCAGGGTTGTCTTTATGGATCTTGTATGCTTGATCTTCAGAAAGTATACCTTTTTTTAACAACTGTTTTGTTTTTTTCGGAACCGTTTTTGGCCCAAGAACAGCTCCAGGTCGACTAAGATCATCTATATAATCTGTCTCCATCATAAAACGTGTACCTTTCTTTAAAGCAGATTTAAGATTTTTAGATTTAGCCAAAACAGAAGGCATGACTCCATGGTTTTCCTCTTTTAAAATCAATGGAGGGGAATAATGTTTAACGATTTTCTCTGCCGGTAAACCTACTTTTCTCCCCATTTTAACTAATTCTTCACATTGAGAGGAAGTAGTCGTCTCAGTATGTAAAACCACAGGTACACCGGCATCTTTAGCTTTTTTCATCCCATAAAGGAGTATTTCATTTGAATCATCCATAACAGATTTTTCAACTGAAAAATGAGGGCGACCGATTTCTCCTATAGCAATACATTTATTTTTTAGACAAAGCTCAGCGGCTTCATCCATACCTTTTTTCATTATTCTAACAGCTTCTTCTCTACCCCATTCCTCGGACAACTCCAACAGATCTACAGGGTATGGACCGACTGTTACAAAAACTTCTAAATCAGAAATCTTTTTACGTATCTCATCAGCCATCTCCAAAGTTTTATTATAGCACTCTTGGTAGCTCTTATTTTTTAAAACTAACTCCGGCATAGGATATTGACATAGAACAAAATGGGTGCCACCTGTTTTTTTGAAATCACGTACAGCTTCCAGATATCTTCCATCTCTACGGAGATGAAGATGGTTATCAAAAATAATCATAATTCAAACACTTATACTACTTTTTTAAAGATAAAAATGTAAAAAGAAAAGACAATAAAAAAAGTTTGTATTTTTTTGTGTTTTTAATATCTATAATCTTTGTTTTTACTCTTCCTAATGTAATAAGAGATACTGTTTTCTTCTTCTCTTTCCTTCCCCATTAAAGTCTCGATGACACTCTGAGCTAATATCCACCCAAAGTAACCCATGAAAAAGGTGAAAAAACCTGCTATACTATATCCTACAATCAACTTTATATAGTTTCCACCACCAGTTAAAAAAAGAACAAAAATACCAATTACTACAAACATGAAAATCAGTAGAAAAACCCATCGTAACGCATGAAATGTTACTTTTAGAGTCTTTGATGGAATCTCCTCAAGAGATATTTTTTTGTCTAAATATTTCGATAACGTATTCTGATTATTTTTGTGTGGCAAGTAAATTTTTCCCCTCCTTCTGAGGCTAAACGAAAATAGTGTATTTCCGCTTAAAGAGTGCTCCCAAAAATAGAAAGGAAGATGTATTTAAAAAACTAATTCGCAGGTACATATGCAAATACAGAATATAATGCATATGCAAGAAAAAAGCGAGGTTTTTAGATTTTCTACCAGTGTATTGATTTATTCAAAACCTTTAATAAGAAATAGTTGATTTTACAACTAAAAATAAGGGTTTTTGGTGAAGGAGAGAATAGATGCGGAAGGAAGACGTTATTCCAGAGGAGGATATATCCAAAGAAAAAAAAGAACCTGATATAGAGGGGAAACTTGATAAAAATTTTAAAAAGGCTGAATTAGCTAAGAGAAAAAGAAAGGAAGGAACAAAAGAAAGAAAGAAACCTTTTTTGAGATCAGGTGTACTTTTAGTTATGGTGGCAGTGGTCTGTCTTGTTTTGACTTATCTTGGACCCTGGACATATATAAGTTGTGACTCTTATACTCAGAATGAGACAGTTGAAGCGGTGTTTTATAGAAACGATGAGATAGATAACGCCGAAGAAGAAATAAAAGGAGTTTTTGAGTTTGGCTCTGAAAATGAGAACCAATATAGTTCTACACCTATAGGTTTATCTTTCCAGGATTTTTCTTCTACATCAAAAATCTTGATTTATGGTTTTTCTATACTGCTACTATTAAGTTTGATTTTTATAGGTATTCAGCTTATAGACCGGTTTTTTGATTTGTTATCAAAAGAAAATTTCAAAATTTTTCATTCTATATTTTCAGCTGTGATAGTAACAATCGGGGTTTTTCTACTTATATCTCTAATAAAGTTTTTAGGTGTTTACCATCTAATATATTACAACCAGAATCTGGTATCTACCGGAAACATTCGTCTTATTTTCCCAACGGCGTTTTTAGTTATTTTGATACTATCTATAACAATAAAAGTTGCTTTTAGTATAATGAGTATTAACATCAAGGAGTTACATAAAAAGTGGAGAAATGAGGAAAGAAAAGATAATCTTCTTTCTTATTATAAAATGTAAGAGAAAATATGAATCGGAGAAAATTTAAAAAAATTATGAAAATCACCTCGTTTCTGGTATTTCTTAGTATATTATGTTTAGTTTTTGCACATTTTATCCCCTGGTTTTATGTAGACTCTATAGAGAAAAAAGGAGGATTATATTTCAGCTTGGATATGGCTAAAAAAAGTGACAACTTAGAAATACAGAGTATATCTGAGAAAGTCAATCTGCTGACTATTTCGTTATGGGTTATCTTGTCTTTCAGTCTTCTTTCCTATATAGGTTTAACTTTTTATAGGATAGAAAAATATGAGTTGGCATCTTTTCTTATAATGTTAGCAGGGGGTATAGGATGTTTAATTTCCTCTATCCTTGGTTTATTTTTCAACTATAAATCTATCATTGCGATACAAGAGTCTAGTATTTTACATCAGTCTTTATTGATCTATGTTTTTTACTATCCATATATCCCGTTTTTTATAATGTTTTTACTTGCATTTTTAGCTATCTTATATAACACTAAAGTTGTTCCTGACTCTATCAAATACTTCCAGAGTATAATCAAAAAGAATAGAGAGATTAGAAAAAAAGTTAACAGGGTATCTGAAGAGGAGGTTTATCCAAGCAGCGGGAAAATAGAGGATTATACAGAATCAACTGAGGAGGCATCTGAATCTGAGGAGGAAGTTGAGGATTGGCTGAAATCAGAGAGTATGGATTCCGATTTACAGGAATCTGCTGAAGAAGAGAAACAAACTGCTGAATCAGAAGGAGAAAACAAGAGAACCTCTATGGAGAATATAAAGGAATACGAAGAAAAACTTGCGGGTAAACCTTTCTTTGATAAGGAAACAATAGGTGAAAAAGGTACTGACGAAAAGGGAAAAAAATTAGAGAAAAAGAGAGAAGAAAAAGTTCGTCAAAAAAAGGCGGTTTCATTTGAAAACAACAAAAGTAAACAGAAATTTAAATCCTCAGAAAAGATTGAGGAAGAAAAAGAAGAAAAGTCAATTGGAGCCAAAGAAGCGGTGAAAGAGGATGATGTAGAAGAAACACCTATATCCGATATTTTTGATAAAGCATTATCTTCAGCTGTAGAAAAAACAGGTAGAACCCCTCGTGAGAAGGATAAAAAGGCTTTCAGAGGAGGAGATTCAGAGGAAAAAAAGAAAGATGAAGATACAAAAGATAAAACAGAATTTTCGAATCTTAAACGTAAACCTCGGGATGAAGCCAGAGAAGAAATTTTAAAGTTTTTCCATGAACAAAGGAAAGAAACTACGGAAGGAAAAACAAAATCTGATGAAGTTGAAAAAGAAACTGAAACAGAAGAGAAACAAGAAGAAAACGAAGGGGAAAAAGATGAAGAAAAGCCATCATCAACACAGACAGAAAAAGTAATTAGTGTACGTTGCCCTGTCTGTGAAAATGTTTTCAAAACAGAGAAATCAAGTGACGGGGTAACCCGGATAGAATGTCCTAGTTGCGGCGAAAAAGGTGTAATAAAAACAGATAAATAAAAAACTAGGATTCCGATACTATTCTTATTACATCTCCATCTTTTAGTTTGTGATCAGAACCAATAACTCTCTGTGTTTTTGCATCTATAGCTCTAATAAATTTTTCACCTATATCGGTATGGACTTTGTATGCTAAATCCTGAGCTGTGCTTCCAGAAGGCATAAGATAGGCATCTGGTAGAATGCGGTCTTTTTTATCGGTGAGATTTGTTTCGTCTTCAACAGGGTATACTACTATAAGATCAAGCATTTCTACTGCTTTTTCTATACATTTTTGTACGCCAGTAGAATCAAATTTTTTTAAGACATGTGTTTTGATATAGTCTAATGCCTGTTGTTGTTTATCAGATAAACCTTTTTTGTTTAAAACTTTGAAGTCATCAGAGCCAGGTTGATATTCTATAAGGTTTTTTTTGGAAGCGTTCATCAGGGCTAATTCTGATTCAGCGCTAGTAGGTACAACGATATATCCTTTTTTTTCTATTTGTTTTATTTTATCAAAAGGATCTTCTTTTATGAGGTCGCATTTGTTGAAAGATATAAGCATTGGTTTACTGGTTTTTCTGATGTGGTCAGAGAGTTCTAAAAGGTTTTCTTCAGTCCAATCTGATGGTTTTTGAGGAGGTAAATCGGTTTTTTTTATAGCGTTGCATACGTGTTCTTCTCGTATCCCTAAACCTGTTAATTTGTCCGCTAACATAGAATCAATTTTTTTACCTTCAAGTTCACATTTTCTAGTTATCGACTCAAGATTTTTTTCGATTATTCCTTTTAACCAATAGTTTATTTCTTCCTCCAGAAAATCAACATCATTTAACGGGTTATAGTTTCCTCTGCTGCAGGGGTTTCCTTCTGCATCTGTGCTACCTGATCCGTCTACTATATGGATTAATGCATCTGCTTGACGTAGTTCATCTAGGAATTTATTTCCCAATCCTTTTCCTTTGTATGCGTTTGGTACAAGTCCAGCTACATCTATGGCCTCTATAGGTACATATCTTGTTCCATTGATACATTTTGAGTTATGGGGTGTACAGGTTACTTCAAATTCTTGACAGGGACATTGTTTTCGGACGTACATGACTCCGCGGTTTGCATCGATAGTGGTGAAAGGATAGTTTGCAATTTCTGCTTCAGCTTCGGTGGCTGCGTTAAAAAAAGTGGATTTGCCAACGTTTGGTTTCCCTACGATCCCTATTTGCATGCTCATAATATATCATCAAAACATAAAAACTGTTTTTTTACTCTAACATGTTTTTTACGTCATCTACTACGTCCACATTTTTTTCGAAACGTTGGACTTTATCTTCTACTTTTACTTTTTTGTTTATGTTGAAGGATACACCGTTTTTTGCATAAAGTTCGTTTTGTACAACAGCGTTTTTAGCCATAAATATTTTTTTTCCAGTTATGTCTCCATCTACTTTGCATTTTTCATCTATTTCGACGTCTCCATCAGCTTTTATGTTTCCTTTGATCGATGTTTTTGGCCCACAGTATACTTCTCCGTTGGTGTTGATGCTTCCATGGAAGACTGTTTTTTCTTCTATGAAGACGTTTCCTTTTACGTCGAAGTTTCCGATGATTTTTGATTTTTTTCCGATTCTGATGTTCCAGTCGAGTTTAGATTTTTGGATACCTATTATGGAGTTGTTTGGAATATAGAAAAATGTTTCTGATATAGGTATGGTGTCGCCTTCGTTTTTTTCCATTTCTTCAAGTATTCGTTCTATTTCTTCGCTGTGACCCATTTTCAACATCTGTACAAGATATATAAAAATATATATTACTACGGGTATTGGACTACGGATATTAATCCATCCTTTAGCTTCAAAACCTTCATCTATTTCAACGCTATCCCCTACATCCAAATCTCCATCCAAAGAAAGTTTACCGTTAACCTTACACTTCTCACCGAAGTAGACATCTCCACCGCTATCAACATCGCCACCTATATTAGAAAAACTATCAACACGGATGTCGCCAGAAGCATCTAAAGCACCGTCAACGATAGCATGTTCACCGATAAAAATACGTCCATCTGTCTTAATACCAAAACGCACCAGAGCTCTATCGCCAACTACTACATCACCAGTAGTAACGATGTTGTGCTCCTCAAACTTAGTATTTTTTGGTACAACCAATGTTCGTCTATCAAAAACCATAATTTACAGCTCAAATCTAGTTATAGATTATAAATCCAACGGACAAAAAGAATGAAATGAACCAAATAGAGCAGCTATCCAATCTCATCCTTATCCCGTCAAAACACCATGAAACAAAAGATTTTAAACTTTTTCATAATTTAGGCAGGATTATGATAGATATGTTACAAAAAACTTTGATTTTTAATGGAAAAATGTCTTTATTCTTTCAGCCAAGTTTCGTCGATTCTCTCATAATCTACTAATTCATCCTCATCAAACCATAATCCGATTTCGAACTCAGCAGTATCTTCTCCATCTGAACCATGAACTATATTTCTACCTATAAACTGACCGAAATCACCACGAATTGTGCCCATTGAAGCTTCGCTTGGATCTGTTTCACCCATCATGTTTCTAACTAAACCAATAGCATTTTCGCCTTCAATAACCATAGCTACTACAGGGGAAGAAGTAATAAATTCCACTGTTGGCTCAAAAAAAGGTTTACCTTTGTGGACACCATAATGTTCCTCCGCTAACGCGCGATCAACAGACAACATTTTCATAGCTACAAGTTTTAAACCTTTACGTTCAAAACGTTTTATAATTTCGCCAATTAATCCACGTTGAACAGCATCTGGCTTTATCATAACAAATGTTCTTTCTTTACTCATAAACTAATCTTCCCACTTTATCATGATAGACAAAACAAAGACATAGCCAACTGCTTTAAAGAATTAACCCTCAATGTTATATGAAATATAAAAACGCGAAACTAGTGAGGTTGAAAGCTATATGTGCAAATATGGCAGAGTAAAGATTTTTTGTTCTAACTACCAGATAACCCAAGATTAGTCCTGCTCCAGCTATAAAAATCGCTGGGAAAAACTTGTTGTAAGTTAGATGAGCAAGTCCAAACAAAACTGCAGTCAGAACAACTGCGATGTGTTCATCAAAAATAGAGCTAAACTTGTCTAGAAGAAAACCTCTGTAGAAAAATTCTTCAGCAACAGGTTGAACAGCAAGAAGAACAAACAGAGAAAGCGGAGAAAAAAAAGCTGCTACATCCTGAGTATTTCCAAGATCTTTTGGTTCTATACCTGCTTGTACCAAAAGAATTTCAAAAAGAGTAAGAATGCCGATTATTCCCGCTGCTGATATTAAACCCCAAAGTAGAGACTTTGGTAGATTTTTTTTCTTTAATTTGATTTCTTCCAATATTCCATGAAAGTTTTTTTTGTTGACAAGGGAATACCATGCCATTGGAAACAAAACCAGCAATACAAAAGCTAATGCCAACTGGAAAAACAGTAGAAATATTTCAAAAATGAGTTTTACATAACTAGGTATCTCTTGTAATTGTTCTACACCTGAAGAGGCAGTAGAGGGAAAACCATAGAAAGAAAGTATAGGTAGCAATAAAAATAAAGCAAAAGTTACGGCAATTAGAATTAAAGCCAAAAGATGTGTAGGTTTTTTGTAGTTGAAATCCATGAGTATATGTCATAGTTTTTTTATTTCATAAAAGTTTTTAAATATCAGTCTTTCATTCCAATGGAGCAAGCTGTCTGTAAATCTTCATTGGGCCCGTAGGGTAGCTTGGCCGATCCTCGTTGCTTTGGGAGCAATGGACTCCGATTCAAATTCGGGCGGGCCCACTAAAAAATCTTTTTTTGAGAGAGATAGCAATCAATAATTTTTTTATAATTGGAAATCTTTTTATTCCAAGAACTGTTTTTGAATATGTAACTGCACGTGCAGATGGATTGGATGGGATGAACAGAGAAATAATATATAGAACAGCGGTTGGTTTTATTATTCTCTTACTATGTTTAAATTTTCAGCTTAGCTATGTTGAAGTATGTTCAGCTTCAACCACTGATAAATTTTATGTAGATGACAATTTTGATAATTCTACACCTGGTTGGGGTATTGATCATTTTAGTTCTATCCGTGATGCAATAAAATCTGATAACTGTAGTGACGGAGATCGAGTTATTGTTTACGAAGGCGTTTATAACGAAAAGGTAGTGGTCAATAAAAGTATAGACTTGTTTGGAGAAGACAGAGCGAATACCATAATTGATGGCGGAGATAGTGGAAGCGTTATACTGGTTACAGCTGCCAATGCAGACATAAGTACTTTCACCATTAGAAACAGTGGCTCTAACGGGAGAGACGCAGCAGTGAAAGTCAATGCTGGAAATTGTAGAGTGGTTGACAACATTATAAAGAACAGTATAAACGGGGTTTTGGTTAACAACTCAGATCAGACCACTGTAGCATATAACTCTATAACTGGCAACAATAATGGTATTTTTTTATCTGAATCAGATAGTAACAATATCAACCATAACGACATCTACAGCAATAGCTACAACGGAATTTTTCTAAACGTTAGTTGTAGCTCAAATGCTATATCAAATAATAATATTTATAGCAACAGTAAAAACGGCATATATCTCCTTGATCTATGTAATCAAAACAATATAACATCCAACAAAGTCTATAGTAACAACGAGATAGGTGTAAGGATTGAGAACTCTAGTTCAAACCATGTATATAATAATCCATCCCTAAATCAGAATGGATACTATGGTGTTATGATATCTGGCTCAAGCAACATAGTGGATGAAAACACTATCAATAGTAATGATAAACATGGAGTGTTTTTACTCGCTGATGACAACACCATTATTTCAGATAACACCATAAATGGTAATAATTATGACGGGATAAGGATTCAGAATTCAACTCTTGACCAGATAAAAAGTAACCGTGTTACAGAGAATTCAAGATATGGGATTTATATTAACTATTACGCGGTAAGCAACACTATTTATGACAACTACATCAGTGGAAATAGTGAAAGTAATGCTAGAGATATTAGTGCCGATGTAAACAACTGGTATACCTCAAAAACAGCTGGCTCAAACATAATTAATGGCCCATATATCGGTGGAAACTACTGGGGTGACTATACTGGCACCGATAGTAACAATGATGGTATAGGTGAATCGACATATGATGGCATATCTGGTTCAAATGTTACTGATCCAAATCCTTTAACCCATCGTCTACCTGTAGCTATAACAAATGGCCCATATGAGGCTTCTACAGGTGAGGAATTTACTTTAGATGCATCTACCAGTTATAGTCCAGATGGAGATATAGTTTCTTACAGCTGGGATCTAGGAGATGGAACTACTAGTTCCAGTGAAAGTTTAACTCATAGTTATTCAACTGCTGGCACATATACAATATCTTTGACTGTTACAAACAGCTATGGAGGCAACGATACAACGACTACTCAAGCTGTGATAACCAAAGATACTACCCCTCCAACCATACAAATACTCCAGAACGGAAGCAGCTATTCTAATGTTCATACATATAAAGTCAAAGTGACAGATAATGTAGAAACTAAAAACGTCTGGATTGAATATTGGTATAACACCTCAGAAGAGAAAATGACTGCAGAGATGGAAAATCTTGGAAACAATCGTTATAAAAAAGTAATCACCGCTCCAAATCCTGATTATGATGTTTACTGTGTAGTTTATGCAAATGACACCTCTGGAAACACGGGTAACACCAAGAAACCATTTGTAGACTTAGGGGGGCCCTATAAAAACTGTACAGTACTCAAAAATATAACATTCGATGGAACAAAATCCTATGATTTAGATGGAATAATAACAGAATATACTTGGGATTTTGGAGATGGAACAACAGGAAAAGGAAGTACATGCAAACATAAATTTTTCACAGATCAAAAATACACCGTAACCCTGACTGCTACAGATAATGATGGCAACACCAACTCTGCCTCTACAACAATTACAGTGCAGCCTCTAAGCAATAGTACTCCATCTAGTAAGATGTTAAACGATCTGGAAGATGATTTCAACATAACCTTTGATGATCCGTTCAAAAGCTATGACACCGATGGAGATGGAGAAGTAGATAGTTTTGTAGATCCAAACGACATCCTAAAAGTTTTACATCCTAAAACTTTGGAGATAAATGGAAACAACGCGTTTTTATTGAAAGTCAAAGAGGCTGACCAAAAAGTTTTTCTATGGGATGCCACCGACAACAAAATAATAGATGTTACATACCAAGAAGGAAAAATCAAAGACACTAAAGGAGTTACTAACGATGATGCGGGTACAAGGACTCTGTCTGTAACTATCAACAAGGCAGATTGGACTTATTTCAAAGTAAAAGATCACTATCCCAATGAAAATCTGACCTCTGTAAAAAGAGCTGATAAATCAGCTGTATCACCAAGTAGGGTATGGAGGAAAAACAATGAAATATCTGTCCTAGATGACCCATCCACAAAATACTACCTTGTATACAGTTATACGCCTGAGAGGATTTTAACCAAAGCAGAAATTCTACCACAGTCAGGAGCAAACATAGGGAAAAATAATCAAACAATAAGTATAACATATGAGGTTCCAGTCAAAATAACCGACGCAGTATTCTTCAGCTACGAAACAGGTACAACAAAATACATACAAAAAGATCTCGAAGTGTTCAACAACAACCGAACTTTTGAATATACTCCTCCATCAAATCTACCTGAGGGGATGTATGAATTAAACATGGAAGCTCAAACACCTGATGGAGATGAAACACTACAAAACGCCTCATCCTACTATTTTACACCTTATTCAACCCCTGGTGAAGAAGAGGGAAGTATACTGGAGCTATTGATAATAGCTATCTTTATTGGAGCGGCAGGTGGAGCAATTTTTCTACTACTAAAAAACAAAGAAATAAATCTACAAAGTTTCATCTACTTCAAAAACAAGAAGATTCTACCATTTTTCAAACCAATTGTATTTGGTCCACTCAAATTCGATGTAGATAGCGATAAAGTAAACAAAGTCGAGTTTTATGTAAATGGTCGACTAAAAGAAACTCTTACAGAGGAACCATTTATATGGAACTATGATGAAACATCTTTTTTCAAACAAAACATTGAAACCAGAGTATACGACAAAAAAGGAAATCAATCAAGTACCGGAGAAACAACCTATTTTGTTTTCAACCCACCAACGTTTTTATAAACAACTATAGCCTCTTTTTTCGGCGACAGTTTTATTTAAACCATTCTTCATTTAATTTTTTCCTCTGGGTTTGAAAAGAAACATGGAAATAAAACATATCGCTGGTAGAGGCTATGATTCAAACATATATCTTGTTATTGGTGAAAAAACTACTATAGTTGACTGTGGAACCGGTTTGAACCATAAAAAAATTGAAGATGAAATTAAAAAACATGTAGGCCCTAGGGAGATACAACAGATATTGTTAACACATGAACATTTTGATCATGTAGGTGGAGTAGAAAAAATAAAAAACTTAGCTGATGAAGAAGTGGAGATTATGGCTCACAGTGCCGCCTGCGAGAAAATCGAGAAGGGAGAAAGTATTTTCGCAGGTCTTATAGGCGGGGAGATGCCAGCTGTAAACGTAGATGTTAAACTCGAAGATGAAGATAAAATAAAGATAGGGGATAAAGAATTCCAAGTTGTTTTTACACCAGGTCACACCTCTGGATGTATATGTATCTATAACCCTGAGATGAAGGTTCTCTTTTCTGGTGACACCGTTTTTGCCTATGGATCTTTTGGTAGAACTGATTTACCCGGTGGCAGCACCAAAAAGTTGAAGGAATCAATAGAGAGATTAGAAAAGTTAGATGTGGAAAAACTTTATCCAGGTCATGAAAACATTGTGGAGGAAGATGCAAATAAACATATATCTAGAAGTTTAAAAAACATTAGTAGAATGTTATAAAAATAAGAGATATTTATGATTTTTAAAAATCCACGTAAGGTTTTAAACAAACTAAAATGGCATCATAAATATGATATAAACGAAGCTGAGATATGGTATGTGCATCGTGGAGCACCAGATGACACCAAAATTATTTCTGGTGAAGAAGTGGAGGATATAGGTCGTTCTTTTATGAAAACCACATCTGCCAGAATTCCTTTTCATCGAATTTTTAAAATTATATATAAAGATGAAGAGATGTTTAATCGAAAAAAACGAAAACAAAAGAAATGAAAAATTTGGAGGAAACTTTTGACCAATGAAAGTTGAACCCGTTGCATCTGACTCTCTTGGCGTAAGATCTATGGCTACATATGTAGAAACAAAAGATTGCAAAATTTTTATTGATCCATCTGCAGCGTTAGGTCCAAAAAGATATGGACTTCCACCTTCGTCAAAGGAAAAAGAAAAATTAAAAGAGATAAAAGAAAAGATAGCTGAAAAAGCCAAAAAATGTGATATTTTAACTATCTCCCATTATCATTACGACCATTTTGAACTGGAAACCAGCTTATATAACGATAAAAAAGTATTTGCTAAAGATATAAAGCAAAACATCAATTATTCTCAGACGAAAAGAGGAAAAAAACTAAAAGATAAGATAGAAGAAAAATGTAGGTTGATTTATGCTGACAACAGCAGCCATAAATTTGGAGACACCGAGATACATTTTTCACCAGGTTTTTTCCATGGACCTGAAAACGTAAAACTGGGATACGTGATAATGGCTACAATAAAAGATAAAGACAAAAAAATGGTTCATTCTTCAGATGTACAGGGTCCAGTGACAAAACAAGCTACAGATTATATAATAAAACAGAAACCAGATCTACTAATAATGGATGGACCTCCAACCATGCTTCTAGGCTGGCGGTTCAGTAAACAAAATCTGCAGGATGCATCCAACAATCTAAACAGGATAATAGATGAAACAAACTGTGAAGTAATACTAGATCATCATCTACTACGAGATTTAAAATATAAAGAAAAGTTTTCAGAGCCTTACCAACGATTTGAGGATAAAATTAAAACCTTTGCAGAATATATAGGTGAAAAAAACAATACATTAGAAGCATATAGAAAAAAACTCTGGGGAAAAATATGAACGCGATAAAAAAATTCGAGAAACGAATCGAGAAAAACAAAAAACAGATAGCTAAATATAAAGAAAAAATCGAGAAACTGAGAGACAAACTTGACCAAGGTAAAATCACAAAAGCAAAATTCAACATTAAAAAAAGGAAGATAGATGACAAAATCAAAGGTTTGAACTCTAAAATCCGTGTTTTAAAAGGCGGTATCAGAAAAGAAAAAAAACGACTTGAAGCAAAAGAAGAAAAAGAGGATGAAAAAGAAGGTTTTTTCTCTAACTTGTTTTAACGTTTTATTGAAAAACCCGTGAGTTCTCCTGATGGAGTTTTTTCTTCTACTTCTACGTTTTCGACATTGGCCATTGAAGGACCCTGATGACACCAATCTAATAACTGGTTAACCTTTTCCTCTTTACCTTCAAAAACAGCTTCTACTCTACCATCTGATGTGTTTCGAACCCATCCGTTTATACCAAGTTGTTCAGCTTTTTGTTTAGTAGTTGCTCTAAAAAATACGCCTTGCACTCTTCCAGATATTGATACATGAACATTTTTCATAATTTACCACATCCTCCTCATTTTTTTAAAACTAATGAAACGTTTTTCTTACTATAATATTTTAAAAGATTTATGGTTTAATAGCGTATTGTTGTAAAGGATCTGTTGTTTTTTTATGGTGTATATCTAGTGACTGTTCGGGGGAAAGGTATAGCATCTTTGATGTTGTCTAAACCACATATCCATGCTACTACTCGTTCAACACCGACTCCGTATCCTGAATGAGGAACAGATCCAAATCTACGTAGATCAAAGTACCATTCATAGTTAGAGACATCTTCTCCTTCGTCCTGTAGTCTTTTTTTCATATATTCTACGTCTTCGCTACGTTGGGATCCACCTATTATCTCACCGTATTCTTCTGGTGCAAGCATGTCGAAACATAGAGCGGTTTCAGGGTCTTCTGGATCTGGTGGTTTATAGAAAGCCATGGTCTTGATAGGATAGTTGGTGACTACTACGGGTGCATCAAAATGTTTCATAAGCTGGTTTTCTTCAATGGTTCGGAGGTCTTTACCCCATTCTATCTCCATGTTTTCTTTTTCTTTGAGTATTTTTAAAGCATCTCTATATGTAATTGTTGGAAACTTTGAGTTAGCTATTTTCTTTAGTTTTTCAATATCTTGACCGAGTTCTTTTAGTTCTTCAGTGTTGTTTTTCAGAACTTTTTTTAGTATAAATTTTATTTCTTCTTTAGCTATCTCTGTTAGCTCGTTTAGCTCTACCCATGCTGCTTCCATCTCTGCCATCCAGAATTCTGATAGATGACGAGAAGTCTTTGATTTTTCGGCACGGAAGGTTGGCCCCATATTGTATACTTTTTCCAAAGCAAAAACGGCTGCTTCAGCATATAGCTGCCAGGATTGAGAGAGATATGTTTTATCTTCATAGTATTTTACTTCAAAAAGAGTAGCTCCGCCTTCACATTGACTGGGTTGTAATACGGGGGCGTCAAACTCGTGGAATCCCTGGTTTCTAAAAAACTCATGGATGGCTCCTACTATGGTGGATCTAATTTTTAATACGTTTGTTAGTTGTTGGGAGCGAAGCCATAGATGTCTCTGATCGAGTAGGAACTCCCGGCTTTGATCTTCAACAATTGGAAAGTTTTCAGCGAAATCTACTACATCAAATTCGTTGACTCTTATTTCATATCCTCCTGGTGCTCGATCATCTTGTTTAACTATTCCATCTATTTTAACGCTGGATTCCACCAGGGCTTTCTCTGCGTCTTCAAATTGACTGTCAGGGAGATTTCCTTTTTTAACTGTAGCTTGGATTGTTCCTGTGGAATCTCGGATAACTGTGAAAACAATGTTTCCGCTACTTCGAGTTCTGTAGATCCATCCTCTGATGGAGACTGTTTCTTCTGTTTTTTTACCTTCGAGTATTTCTTTTATTTTAGTCCATTCTTGTTTAGTCATAGTCATGGATTCCTCGCTTTTTATTCAAATGAAGGATAGATTTGTAGCATTTATGAATTACGGTAAAAAAAAGGTTCCTCTAAATGAAAAAGTGGAATATGTGGAAGTTTACCCGAAATGTTTTTTAGTGACTACCACCTAATTTTCCCTAAACGCTTAAATAGGACTTCCTTTATTTATGGCAGAATACTTCTAATATTATAATTAAATTAAAAGAAGCGAAATATTTAAGGGGTTATAATCTTGGCAGATAAATCTGACTCAGAGAAAAATAAGAAAACAAAGGAAACCACTCCGGAAGAAAAGGATAAAGAAACAAAGGAAGAAAAAAAACCGGATAATATGGACTCTAAAAAAGAAAAGCAAGGTAAGAAAAAATCAAAAGACAAGAAACAGAAAAAGAAGAAGAAATCTAAAAAGGAGTCTAAAGAAGAAAAAAAAGAAGATGAAGATTTCAAATACATTATAAGGATCGCTAATACAGATGTTGACGGCCATAAAGAAGTTGTTCATGGTCTCACCGCTATCAAAGGACTCGGTGCTCATATGGCGAGTTTAGTAGCTGATGAAGCAGGTATAGACCGGAGGAAAAAAATTGGTAACCTTAGCGATAAAGAAGTTGAAAAAATCCGTGAGATTTTAAACAATTTAGATGAAAAAGCCCCTGGTTGGATGGTTAACCATCGTAAAGATATGGAGACAGGTAAAGATATACATCTGGTTGGTCCCGATATCGATATGCGGCTACGTGATGAGATAAACATGATGAAAAAAATCCGTTGTTACAGAGGTATTAGACACGAACGTGGTCTACGTGTTAGAGGACAACGGACAAGAGGAAACAATAGAAGTGGTTTGACAGTTGGTGTGTCAAAAAAGGAACAGATGGAAAAGAAGAAGAAATGATTTTTTAAGTGATATACTATGGGTAAGCCTAAATTTTCCAGAAAAAAATTCGAAACTCCAAGTCACCCTTGGCAGGAAGAACGTATAAAAGAAGAAGATGAACTAGTTAGAAAACATGGATTGAAGAACAAAAAAGAAGTTAGGAAAGCAAAAACCAAGCTTCGTAAATATCGTAGTGAGGCACGTAGATTGTTAGCGCGTGTTGGCAGTGAAGACCCGCAGACCAAAAAAGAATCAAATCAGTTATTAATGCATCTCACCCGTATGAATATTTTACCACCTAACTCTGATTTAGATGATGTTTTAGCTTTAAACATTGAAAAGGTGTTATCTCGTAGACTTCAGACAATAACTTATCTAAAAGGTTTGGCTCATACTCCAAAACAGGCGAGACAGTTTATTGTACATGGACATATAACCGTAGATGGAAAAAAAGTCACTATTCCAGGCTACATGGTTTCTAAAAAAGAAGAAGGAAACATTGGTTTCGCAGGAAACTCCCCTCTAGACTCAACTATGCATCCAGAGCGTCCGCAGCCAGAGCCAGCTGTACCGGGTGTAAAGAAGACAACTAAACCACCGAAGAAAGAAGAGGAAGAAGAAACTGGTAAAAAAGATGAAGACAAAAAAACAAAGAAAGAGAAAACCAAAGAGAAACAGAAGGAAGGAAAAACCGAGGAGAAAACAGAAGAAAAGAAAAAATCTAGGGACAAAAAAGAGGAAAACGTAGAAAAAAAGAAAACAGAGAAAAAAACAAAGAAAAGTAAAACCTCTTCAGGAAAAGATAAACAAAAAAAAGCTGAAGAAACAAAAGAAGAAA
>JAZKSG010000020.1:0-25506 GCA_036626215.1 Thermoplasmatota archaeon | reverse complement strand
AAAAGTTGATTTAAACGAAGATAAACAGTTGTCTATTGAGTTTCCAGCGGAGTTCAAATCTCGTTTTAACGTGTTTGATACCTATGGTCAAAAAATTTCTGATGGCAAAATTAAGCTTGTTAGAGAGGGTAAATCTATTCAGACAGAGATTGAAGAAGGGGAAGCGGGTATAAGTGTGCCACCTGGTCGTTACACTCTTGAAGTCAGATCTTCTGGTGAAATAATCGCTAAACAAAAAATTGATATACATAGCGATAAACAAGTCAATGTCGTCTCCTCTCAAGGCTCAATTTTTCATCTTTCTTTGATGGTGTTAGGTTTTATTATAGTTGGACTTGGTGGAGTTGTAACTTTTTGGAAGAAGAAAAAACCCTCTTATGGTTTAAAACTTATAGCTATAGGTTTGCTTTTAGCAGCGTTGTTTTCCTCTTGGTGGACGGTGGCTGGTTCAACAGCTGAAGTTTCTACTTCTACCAAAACCTTGTTGAAACCTTCAGGTATCGTCACTTTTACTTCTGCTGACGGAGTTTTAGGTGGAGATATAAGTATGTTGCCTGCTGAGGTCTCTATGGTGTTAAACCTTGTTTTTCTACTGCTTATATCGTCGATTATAGTTGTTTCTTTGAGTATGTGTTTAGAACATAGATACCCAAGAACTTCTTTGGTTTTATCCGTCTTAGCTATGGTGTTAACAGTTGTGTCTCTATCTGTTTTCTACTATGCTTTCTCGGAGATGGCTAAAATAAGTGTAGGTAGCTTTATCGGCAGTGGAAAATTAGATGTTTCAATACCTGGAGCTGGAAGTGTAAAAGTTTCTTCTAGCTGGGGTCCAGGTTTAGGATTTTATACGTCTTTAGCTGGTGTAGTCTCTTTGGTTTTAAGTTTGTTTTCAAAAAAGATTATTAAAAAATTTAGAAGTTAAAAGATTATTTTTTTAGTTTTTTTCTGTAGAATACTATTGCTACTGCTGCGGCTATCACACAGAGTAGACCTATTATTATGAGTATAGGTATATCTGAGTTGGTTTCTTTGTTTTTATTTACCTCTTTTTGTTTGATGGCTACGCTTGTATAGGCGGTATCTGTTAGTCCGCTGTCGTCTGTTACTGTTAAATATACAGTGTATATCCCCGGTTTTTTGAAGGTATATGTAACTGTTTTTCCTTTTGCTGTGTCTCCAGTTCCGAATTCCCATTGGTAGGATGTTATTTCTCCATCTATGTCAGAGCTTTCTGATGCATCAAAAGTTATTTCTGTGTTGGATTTTTTTTCTCCAGGTGCGTTGATAATTGCTTTTGGTGTTTGTTTTTCAGTTTCGTTCTCCTCTGGTGTTTCTTCTTGTTTTCCTTGTAATATGTTTTTAGTTGTTTTTAATCCGGTATATCCTACTCCTGTTGCGGCTGCTGCGTATAGTAAAATGCTTCTATGTCTGTTGACTGTTATGTTGTCTGTGCTGTTTAGTCCTTCTTCGTCGTATGCTTTTACCTTTATGTTGTATTTCTGATTTGATTCGAATTCTTTCCAACTCCATTTATATTGATATGGGGTTTCGTTTACAGTTTCTTTTAGTTCGTCGT
This sequence comes from Thermoplasmatota archaeon, assembly GCA_036626215.1. Taxonomy (GTDB): domain Archaea; phylum Thermoplasmatota; class E2; order DHVEG-1; family DHVEG-1; genus JAZKSG01. The sequence goes on along the minus strand of JAZKSG010000020.1, from coordinate 23,930 downwards.
CTATGTAGAATTCGACTTTTTCTACTTTGTTGTCATCTGTTGCATTTGCTTCTATGGTTATAACTCCAAATATACGGGTCTGGTTTGATAATATGTTGGATATTATATTTGAGTTTGATAGATTCATAATTTTTTTGTCAAACATGTAGAGAGATTTTGCTTCTGGTTTGGTTATCTCTATTTTTGGTGGTTGGTTGTCGTTACATTCTTGTGCGGGTATGGTTGTTGCGAGTAGTGTAGAGGTCATTAGCATGGTTATTATAAGAATGGAGGTTGTTTTTTTCATATTCAGATCACTTTTTATTCCTATATCTCTATATAAAACACGTATTGCAAATATTTAAACATTTTGATAAAAATAAGTCTATTTTATAAAACCTCTTTAAAATACAGAAAAAGATATATCAAAGACATATGCAATCTGCTTGACAACTATGATTGGAATTGTATATCACGAGGATTACAACAAATACGATCTCGGCGTTGACCACCCCTTCATAGGGGATAAACCCCACAAAACAATGGAAATGCTAAAAGAAAAAAAGATTTTAGATCAAATCCAGCAATTTACCGCAAAAAAAGCAACTGATGAAGACATACTAAGAGTTCATACAAAAAAGTATTTAGATCAAATAAAAAAACTTAGTAAACAAGGAGGTAAACTCTCTGCTGATACACCTGTCCCCAAAGGAATATATAAACATGCTTCACACGCTGTTGGAGGCACTCTTTTAGCTGGAGAAAAACTCTTCCAAGATTTCAACTGCATGGTCAACCCATTGGGTGGCTTCCATCATACAGGTACAGATTTTTCTTCGGGTTTCTGTTTTTTTAACGACATAGCTATGGTTATAGAGAAACTTCGTATAAAACAAAACATCAAACGTTTCATGATTATAGATATAGATGTTCATCATGCAGATGGAACCCAGGAGATATACTATAATGATCCCTCAGTCCTTAACATATCTTTCCATCAAGATGGAAAAACCCTCTACCCGCATACCGGCAGCATTGAAGAGATAGGTGAAGGTGTAGGCAGGGGCTATACTATAAATCTACCTTTCCCTCCACGAACCGGAGGCGGAGTTTTCTTAAGGTTTTTTAAAGAGTTAATTCCAAAGTTTATGAAACAGTTTGAACCAGAGTTCATCATTTTCCAGTCTGGGGTAGATACACATTACTCGGACCCATTAGGTGATTTAGAATATAACTTCCAAACATACTACTATGCTGCTAGAAGAATAAAAAATTTAGCTGAAAGATATTGTGACAAACTTTTGGTTTTGATGGGAGGTGGATACAACAATGAGGCAAGTGCAACAGCCTATTACAACGAAATGACTGGTTTATTGAATCAGAAGAATTTCGTTAAAGAGGAGAGTAGAGCTACTTTTCAACAGTTTTATGAGGCAAACAAAAACAGGAAGAAGTTGAAAGAAGTTTTGAATAGTTATTGGGGTCTGTAAAAAAACTGTTTTTTCGGTGGATGTCAAGTTTAGCACCTCACTAAGTGATACATCGATACAAATGAGTTCATCCATTCCTGTGCTGTATCTATACTAGCGTTGTGAGGCCAACGCTTGTAAAAACGTTTAATCCTATGTTTCAACAGGAAAAACCATTGCTCTACCGGGTTACGCAACCCGAAAGTAATATGCTCCCATTCCACACCTAATCTTTTAAGAGCTGGTTTATACCAAGGTCCACCATCAACCAGTATTTTTGGGCTGTTTTTACATTTTCTTAGAATATATCTAAGAAAACTGTATGCCTCTATAGAGGCACGTCCTTGAGATATCCATACACCAAGGACTTCCCAGCTATGTACATCTATTGCAGCCCAAACAATATGAAGTCTTCCATGGATCTTAATTTTTGTTTCATCTACTGCTATAACTTCATGTGTTCCTTTCTGTATTTTAAATAAATCTGAGGTTTTATGATACCATAGACGGATAGCCTCATGGCTAACTGGCTCATAACATGATACAACTTTTTGGCAATCTCTCAGGGAAAGACCATAATGATACAACAAGATAACGAGAGCTCTTGTCCTCAAGTTTTTACGTTTTCTTTCAAAAACCTTTTTAGATTCTAACCCTCTTTCTATATACGATAGCATCCCATCCATTTTTAGTAACCTCAAAAAAATGTAAAGGGATGCTATCATATTTTAATTATTAACTTGACATCCACAATTTTTTATTAACAAAGTTAAAGAAACAATTAAAGAATTATAAAACCTCAAGATGCTTCAATATATTTTTATCATGTTCTTTCCCTGTTAACATGTTTACCTCTCAGCAGACCTATATTATTTTCTAAGTGCTAATATGTTTTTAAATCAATTAATGTACCATTTGAAGGTATATTTTGTGTTTTTTCTACAAAAATTATTTATTCTGTTTTATTAGAATTTCTCTGGTAGAAATTGTTTATAGTGTAAATTGTAGTATTCTAAAAACAGCTATATTAATTTAAAATATATTTAAATATAAAAGAAATTCATAAAATTTATATATTTCTTATTCTTTATCCTCAATGTAAAACTAAGAAATAAACGGTTGCATCATGCCGTCGGTGATGCAACTTTTGTAACACAACAGACAGGCGGAGGAGGAGGAAAAATGAATATGAAAAAAATAATGGCAATATTGGCTGCAGTTCTTTTCGTGGCATCAGGTTTTGCAGCAGCAAGTGCTGCAACGGCTTCAATAACAGAGAAAAAGGTGACAAACACCACCCCAGAAAATGAAGAAAAACCTACAGGGATTTTCTCTAGTACAGTAGGTGTAATCAAAGTTAGAAAACATGTAATTGATGAACCTGGATTTCGGTTAGTGAGGAAAACCGTTCCAATATCTATACAATCAAGCAGAGGTACAGTCATGGGTAATTATGTTATTGTGGAAATCCCAAAAGGCCAAAATAGTGTTAAAGTTGGATTAACTATCACACCAAAGCCAACCCTCAGGCAAAAAATAATTTATAACCAAGTTGACTTTTCTCCTAAAAATCCTGACGTAGAGCTGAGAGACGGGTTGCTTCCAAACTTACTGCCTTTTATCTCTGATTATCAGACAATAACTGTTAGTTGGCCATAGAGCAAAAGAATACAAAACCAAAAAAATCTCTTTTTCTTTTATTACAAAGCAATAATACCTAATTAAGCAAAATGTTTGAATAAAAACTGGAAAAGATTAATTATTTATTTTCACTGTCTTATAAGAAATTTTTTGGGAAAAAATGAGTCTAAATATCGAGATCTATAGAAAAATAAGGATATCTTTCTAGCTGATGTGCAGAAGTTTTTTCTTCATCTTTGTCACCTGAAGAGTTGAAAAGATTTTGAATATCATCCCAGATTTGAAGATCTACAATATCCACAAAAAGCTCTAATACTTTACTAAAAAAAACCAAAATAATATAAAAAACAGTTCCCCATATCAAAACATCGGGATTATTTTCAAAAAACTTGACAATGAAGGAAGATATCATTTCAACTATCGAATTGAAAAAATCCGCTATAGAACCTGTAAAATCTGCAAGGAATTTGGTTATATTAATAAGTAAATCCCAAAAATCTTCGAAATCAAAGTCCTCTTCTGAAGTGTTTAACGTACTTTCTTTAATAGCTACTGCCAATTTATTAGATTCATTTTGATTCAGAACTTTTTCAGCTTGTGTTTGAGGAACAATAGCAGTTGTAGAGATTAACAGTACGGACAGAGAAATGGAAACTATAGCCGCTATTTCCTTCTACTAAATAAGACAGCATCCCCTCCATGTTTATTGCCCAAAAAATATGATGGGTGCTGTCATATTTTAAATCTTAACTCGACGTCCACGTTTTTAGTCGATAGTTTTATTAAACCTTCTTTGATATGCCGCATCTGGCCATGGTGCTATAGAAAAAAATAACGTTGGATTTTAAGTTAGGGTGTTTGAGTATGGGCGTCAAAAATCTTGATAAAATATTTAAGCCAGAAAGTATAGCGGTCATTGGGGCTAGCAACAGACGAGAAGTAGCTGGTTATCGTATTTTTCGTAACTTGGTTGGATCAGGATATGAAGGCGTAGTTTATCCTGTAAATCCTAAAAGGGAGAGTATTCAGGGTGTTCAGGCTTATTCTTCAATTAAAGATGTTCCTAAAACTCCAGATCTCGCTATTATAGCTACTCCTTCGAAGGTGGTTAATCAAGTTGTTGAGGAATGTGGTGAAAAGGGTGTTAAAGGAATAATCGTGATTTCTGCTGGTTTCAAAGAGATAGGTGAAGAAGGTAAAAAGAGAGAAGAGGAACTTAGGAAAATTAAAGAAAAATATGGCCTTAGGATTGTTGGACCTAACTGTGTAGGCATCGTTATGCCTTATCTTAATATGAACGCTACTTTTGCAGGCGCTATGCCTTTGAAGGGAAACATTGCTTTGTTTTCTCAGAGTGGTGCAATATGTGGTTCTATTCTTGATTGGGCGGCTACTGCCCAGGTGGGTTTTAGTGGTTTTGTCTCCGTTGGTTCTATGATGGATGTAGATTTTGGAGATCTCATCGATTATTTTGGACGTGATGCCCACACCAAAAGTATTGTTTTGTATGTAGAATCTATCACTGAAGCACGTGAGTTCATGAGTGCTGCTCGTGGTTTTGCTCGATCGAAACCTATCATAGCTATTAAAGCAGGTCGTTATGCTGAAGGTGCTCAAGCAGCTTCTTCCCATACTGGCGCTATGGCTGGTGAAGACGATGTTTATGACGCCGCTTTTAAAAGAGCGGGTATCGTCCGTGTTAAAGAGATAAGCGAGTTGTTTAATTGTGCATCTATTCTCGCTAAACAACCTCGTCCTCAAGGTCCACGTTTAGCTATTATCACCAACGCTGGTGGACCAGGTGTTTTAGCTACTGATGCAGTGGTTGAAGAAGGTGGTAAGTTAGCGGAGCTTTCAGATGAAACTATAGAACGTCTAAACGAGTTTCTACCGCCTCATTGGAGCCATGGAAATCCTGTAGATATCATAGGAGATAGCGATGAAGAAGATTACCGTAAAACCATTGAGGTATGTATGGAAGATGACAACATAGACGGCATTCTGGTTATCTCTGTCCCCCAAGTCATGGCTGATCCTAAAAAACTATCTGACGCCATCATTGATTTATCCAAAAAGACTAGTAAACCAATGCTGACTTCTTTTGTTGGAGAAGAAAGCGTTCAGTATGCACGTCAACTACTCAACCGGAATGACGTACCAACATATGATACTCCAGAGGAAGCAGTGAAATCATATATGCATCTTTATCACTACGCCCGTAACTTGGAACTTCTTTTTGAGACACCAGAAGAAAGAGAAGTTAGAGATACAGAGAAGGTTAAAGATGAAACCAAGAAAATCATAGACAAAGCAAAAGAAGAAGATAGAACTCTTCTCAGCGAAAAAGAATCTAAAGAAATAATGGAACTCTATGGTATAAACACAACTCAACCAAAAATTGCAAAAGATGAAGATGAAGCAGTAAAAATAGCTGAAGAAATCGGCTATCCTGTAGTGATGAAAATTTATTCATCTGATATCACCCACAAAAGCGACTCCGGTGGAGTAAAACTGGATCTAAGCTGCGAGGAAAACGTGAGAAATGCATACCAAGATATGATGAAAAAAGTGAAAGAAAACGTTCCAGATGCAGATGTAGAGGGTGTAACCATCCAGAAGATGGTTGAAAACTCTGATGCTGAGTTTATACTTGGTTCTAAAAAAGACCCAATTTTTGGATCAGTTATTCTTTTCGGACTTGGAGGAGTACTAACAGAGCTATACAAAGATAGAGCTCTTGGTTTTCCACCTCTAAATCAAGTGTTAGCTCGAAGAATAATAGAGAAAACCAAAGCCTACAAATTACTGGAGGGATATCGAAATATTCCACCGGTTGATATGAGAAAGGTAGAGAAAACAATGATTAACTTTTCACATCTCATAGAGAACCACCCCGAGATTAAAACCATTGATCTAAACCCTCTTATTATATCTGATAACGAGTTAACCGCTGTAGATGCCAGAGTTATACTAGATGAAAACCCTGAGGAAAAACCTCATCTAATCATCAGTAAATACCCAAGTCAATACAAAAAAGAAGTAACTTTAAAAGATGGAATCGAGCTGTTGTTAAGGCCTATTAAACCAGAGGATGAGCCTCTCTGGTTAGAAATGTTTAAAACTTTTTCAGAGAGATCAGTCCGTTTCAGGTTTTTCAGAATAATCCGTGAAGCACCTCATGAGATGCGTACCAAATACTGTAACATAGATTATGACCGGGAGATAGGAATAGTAGCAGAGCTAGATGAAAACGGAGAGAAAAGACTACTCGGTGTAACCAGACTTATACTTCCACCAGGCGAAACAGAGGTTGGTGAATTCGCTTTGATTGTCACCGATAAATGGCAACGGAAAGGACTAGGATCTGAATTCCTTGATTTCACCATCGAAATAGCTAAAGACAAAGGACTAAAAAGAATCTATGGCGATGTGTTAAAAGCTAATCGACCTATGATTAATCTATGCAAAGAAAAAGGCTTCGAATTCGAGAAAACAGATGATCCAGAAGCCTACCGAGTAGTATACGACATCAAAGAATAAAAAAACATTTTTTCTCTAATTTTTTTGATATTTAAAAAACTTATAGAGCATCTGCAGCCCATAAAAGATTACGTATATAGATACGCTGAGCATCCTTGTTTCCAAGCGTCAATTCAGGATGAGGAGCCGATAAAACAACTCGTCCTTCTCCATATGTGGTAGCAACCATGGCTTTCTGACCGACTATAGAAGGAGGATATGGTCTATCTGATTCATTAAATACTGCCAAAGTAGAGACATCAGCCATATTTTTTCTACCTGCATCCTCTAAAGGTACGTTACCCAACATCACTTTCTCTGTTTGGTTAAAACGTGATCTGTGTATATTTTCTTCAGATTCTAAAAATTTTATCTTGGCTCTAGAAAAAGCCATTTTCATTAGGAACAACCCTACATCAAGTTTAGTGAAATTTTCAGGAGATATTATTTCATAGAAAACACTTACGTTAGAACGGACATTAGCTACGCCTAACATCTCAGTTATACCTTCTATGCCAAACAGTTTTTTTAACAACGGTTTAAACTCTTCAGATACGTTTGGTTTAAAACCTCCAAATGTAGAGTCCCCACAGATTCCATAATACCCACCGCCATTTTCTATAAAAACTTTTATTTTCTCTCTATACTCTGATGAAGTACACCAGCTTCCAAATCCACCGGGACCTACAACCACATCAAAATCATCTTCTAATGCTCCACTGTGTACATCTCCACTGTTAAAGCTATCTTCTAAAACCACTATTTCAAACTCTACATCAAACCAAGATTCACCTTTTATAAGACAATTTTTATGCAGAGGTAAAAGAAGTCCTTCTACATCCATCCAATCATAAGTTTGAACCATAAAACCAATTTTTATTTTTCGCTTATCCGACATGTTTTCTTCCTTAAAACCCGTTTTTTTAAAACCGTCTACAACTTTAAATTTTTCTGTATCTATAGCATTAGTATTTGTTGCTGGAATTAAAATACAAAATATTGAGATAATTACTCCTAACAAGAGATAATTTTTACCCATTGAAAACCCGTTTTCTCCTATCTTAATAATGAAAATAAAACCAGGGTTTATAAATACATTTGTTCAGCCTAATTTTTGCGATGCTGTACAATACAATCAAAGGAAATGAAAAAATAAACTTTGAATTCAAAATTCAAGTAACATTACATTATACTATTTGGGTAGTTAGGTTTTTTAATGTTTAAAACCTATAAAAATATGAGTTAAAAAAATGAAACTACCAATTAGAGCTTGTCCAAACTGTGGTAGCACAGACATCAAAATGGGCGATATAAAAAGCGGCTTAGTCTACGGTTTAACCTCTTGGAAACTCGTCTGTAATAAATGTGGTTACAGAGGGATGCCGATTATTTTTGACTCTGAGGGAGATTACAAAAAATTTTTGGATGAGAAAAAATCTAAAAAATAAGATAAATTTTTTGGAGTGAGCAGCCGTTGATTGAACCAGATGAGATGATAAAAGCTCAGTTTTATCCAACTATTTCTTAGGATCCGGGGCCGTAACACATAGTGAAGTTTCCGTTCATAGTTATATTTCCAGTTATCTCAATGTAGAAATCACCGATGGTGGCATATAGTATGCCGCCAATGTATAGGTATCCCTCTGTATGTATACAGAATAGTTTTTCTTCCTCATAGAATGTAAACGATATGAATCCATCCATTATCACATCTATGTTGCTTTCGGTATATATACCCCAGTTGTCACCGTTGAATTCTAGTTCGAAATAGATGTCATCAAGTTCGATAACTCCACCGGTTTCTACATTTAAACCTGTTTCGTTGAAGTAGAGGTCAACTGTGCGGTTGAAATGTATCAAACTTGATGTAAATGTGAAGTTGTTAACTATGAGTTTGAGATCTGTAATGTTGATATCTGCATTGTAATCTCGGAATATGTCTCCATCGACGGTTACATCTTTGGTTTCGTTGTTGAAATCCCAGTTTATCCATAAGCTACCGTTGGTTTCACCTGAGATATCGATATCTATGTTTCCAGCGAAAGTAAAGTTTGTATATGTCTGATTGAAAGATACATCTATATCTATCTCTTTGAATGTGTCATCGACAGCTACCGTAAAATTACCGCTTTTTCCTTCATACCAATGTATTCCACCAGTTATAACCTTACTAACTTCAACATTGATGTTGTCTCCGTAACAAAATCTGAAACCATGTATAGTGAATTCAGCAGTTCCATCTACAGAGAACGTCTGTAAAAAGTTTCCCTGAGTGAAATTAATGTATACATATGAGTTGTTGGTATCAAAAATGAAACTTCCATTTATTTCTCCAGTTACTCCATTGATCTCATATTGGAAGTTGTTTATATGTATCTCATTTGATCCGCCAATAGCTATACTTACATTACCATTTCCATCTTCAGACACGGTGATGTTGCCGTTTCCTGAATTGTTTTGATTTAGTATTCCTACCACTACTGAAAATGTTGCTACGTTGGCTGAGTTATCTGTGTCTGTAACTTCGATGTCTCCATCCAGTGTGACATTGTCTTCTTCTGGGGCGTTAATTGTAAAATCGACGATTTCTGCGCCTCCGGCAGGTATAGATCCAGAGGTTTTTGAGAAACTGTAGAACTCGTTTGGATAATCCGTGATAGTCCAATTGAGGGTTTCTTTTTTGTTGTTATGAATCCAGAAAGAGTTTTCTCTCTCTTCACCAGGTTCTATCTCCGGAAGGTAAAGGGTTTCGGGAATTAAAGACAGACTTTGTTTTATAGTGATTGCTTCACCGACTCCATCTTCACCAGGTCCAGAGTAATTTGTGTTATCTGCTGATATATATATGTTCCCGTGGTCTTTATGATCAAGGGGTGGATAAAATGAAACATTAACATGGACGGTTTGATTAGGTTGTAGCACTCCTGAACTTGGGTTTACAACAGGGTTCATAGTTGGATCTTCAAAACCATAAAGTAGGATCTCGGCTTGCCATTCAAGTTGGTAGTTTTCTGTGTCTTTATTATGGATGGTGAACCATGTATGGATCCTTCCATCTTCCTCAACATCGCTATAAAGGAAGTTTAATGGACCGGTTTCGGGTACTTCAAGATATGTGATTTTTTTAAGTATTTCAAATGATAAACTGTCAGTTACCGGGTCTATAGATGAGTTTGATGGAGTGACGGTTACAGATGTGTTGTATGACCCTAAATTGTAAAGATGAGAGTTGGTGACTATTCTTGTTTGGTTAGTGGTGACTTCATAGAATGTTCCATCTCCAAATGATAAATTGTAAGTGTAAGGTCCGATGTCTTCACTGTCTTTACCTAAAGGTGGTGCATACCAGGCTTCAAAGATCAGAGATTCATTGTCATCGGGGGTTGTTACTGTGAAATCATCAGCGATGTTTGGCGGGTTCATAAAAGCGGGTGCCTGACGTAACAACACTACCTGACCTGAAGTACTAAACGGTATAATGGGTATCCAATCAGAGTTATTAGTCTTGGTTTGTACAACCGCTGATAGATTTCCTTCAATGTTTACGTTTAGATTTGAAACAGTGGTGTTTCCTCCTTCGTCTTTGTTTATTTTTATGCTGAATTCAACTTTGGCGTATAGCTCTCCTGCGAATCTTAAGGAGTTTGCAACTATTGCTGCTCCGCTGAATTCTTTGGCATCGATAATTGCAGATAGGGTTCCGTCGTCATATTTATGGATGCCTACCCAAATGTCCATAGTTCCCATTGCTTTCACCAAGGATTGGTCGTCAAATTTGACATTAATCCAACCAGAGCTGTAACCATATAGATACAGATCTCCATATGGGGGATTATCTAGCATATTTTGTGTTAATACAAGATCGGCTTCACCCGGCTCAAAAACAAGTGAGAAATTACCTGACCCCAACATTGGGATGTTTATGTCGTTTAAAGTAATGGTGGTGTCTTCAAGGATTTCTCCTCTTAGATAGACATATTTTAGCTCTGCTATATCAAGAAATCCTTCTATATTTGCCGTTCCGTTAAATGAGATATTTGAAATTGGACAGAATGGAAGTAGATTCCCGCCAAATGAAAACTGTAAGTTTCCTATATAACAGCTGGTTTGTTGTAAATTGAAAACCGGTTGTTTAGTAGCTGTGTTAAGGCCCACACCCATGCTTCCGTCGCTGCCTCCTCCTATAAAATCATATATATGGATTTGTAGGATTCCAGGGTATCCAACATAAATAGTATCAGCGATGATTTCTTTTTCTGATATAAAAGTGGCCATGAAAGGCGTATCTTTAGAGGTGTCTACATCAAAAAGAAGAGTTGTAGGTCCACATATTGATAAAGATTTCAAGTTTATCTGGATAGGTAAACTTGGGATGGGTAATACAAACCATAGGGAGTTTATGGTGATGTTTGAATCATCATAGACTGCGCCGTTTACGATGACTGTATCATTTGAATATGTAACGTTGATATATCCACTGCCGTCAAACGTTATATCCATGTCGGCACTGACGGCTAAAGGATTTACAATAGAGGCATATACATTCAAATCAGAGATTACAACGTCTGTTAAACCTGCATCTGCATAAATCATAGTTTTGTTTCCAACGCTGCTAAAGTTGAAGTCTAAATCACCTGAAACAAGTAGTTGACTCATCGATATATCAACCAATGATTTGTATTGGAATTCAAAATCAGTGAGATTGATTAAACCTGTGGCATCGGCGCCGAATTCTCCGTTGATAGAAGTTATACCTGATTCGTTCCATCCTATGTTGACAGAGCCAGAAGCAGAAGCAGCTAATACAACGTTGAGTCCTCCCTTCAATGTTACATCAAATAAATCACTGATGTTGATTCTGTTGATTGTAACATTGCAAGATAAAGCCGAGTCATCCATATACAAACTTAGGTTTCCTTGTTTGCTATATGTATTCAATTCAAACCCTACAGAAATCTCAGGGATAGAGACATCAACCTTATCTTTTATCCAAAAGTTAAAATCTTTAAGACCTGCCACAGCACTTCCATCTATATAGAAGCTGAGGTTTCCATCGATTTTCTCCCATGAAACATTAAACTCTTCATCTGGAACTTCGAACTCTATTGAACCTGAAATCTCACCGATAACTTCGTTAGTTATTTCGTCTCTATAAACCGAATTAAAACTAAAAGCTGCAAGGCTACCACTTCTTATAGTGACATAACCCCAGTTTTCATGGACATGCCATTCAAGACTAATATTTATGGAGAAACCAAATTCTCTATGGAAATCCCCAACTACAGCTATTGAATCATTTCTATATACTTCTGCACCATTATAATATATAGCCAGGTTAGATATCTCTACACCATTTTCTACATCAAAAATACAGACGCCACTGATATTGTTTTCAGTCTGCTCTACTTCTAAATCAAAACTAACCTGCCCTTGTTTATATTTCACCAGCTCATCCATCTCGATAGAAAGATTCCCGCCGATCAATGGGGAGCTACCTTGGAAGTTGAAATCAGAGATGTTGAAAGATTTCCCCGATAGAGTAACATTGATTCTACCAGATTTTATTTCATCGAAACGGATTTCAAATGGACCATCAAAATTTCTTTTTAGATGAAGAGAACCTTTAACACTGGTAACCATGTTTGCCAACGTATCATTTTTTACCTCAGATTCTAGAGATAATTCAAGATCAGTTTCACTTCTAACCAAACGGAAATAACCTTCAGATAGATCTAACTCCATAGAAGAATCCAACGGGTTATGGGACACTGCCTGAAAATCTAGATAACCTCCGTCACTACCCTTTAAGTAGGCGTTGGCACCGACGTCTTCACCATTTGAATATACACTAAAATTTGTTTTTCCTTTATTTATAAACAAAAACCGATCTCGGTACCAGCTGATACCTGCTTTTGAACAAAGATTTGTAAAATAAATTTTGTTATCAGGTTTTTCTAGATCATCACAAACTCCGATTTCATCAGCGGATTCACCATCTGTATTGAACTCGATTTTTCCGTCACGCCTAAGCTTAAACAAAAAGCTTACATAACTCGGGGTGTCCAACGCATAAGCATAAGTTGAGTTTTCGCCCTCACTCCGTTTCACATACATATCAACGGAGGTATCTTCTGATGTCGCTCTTTTATATTCAAAAACAGTGGCTTTATCTTTCTTAGCTCTATGAAATGTAATCTCTGAGTCAACAACGGGGTTATATTTAACCCTGGTAAGTATCTCGGAATTAACTTTGTCGTTGTCCATCTCAGAAAAACTGTAAATTAGATTCAACCTGCTACTGCCGCGAGTCTGACTGTCAGGGTTGATTCTAAACTTGTGTTCAGGTTTATTTCTTATAGAGAGTATATGTGGAACTAGTTTGTAAGTAATTTCACATTTTTCAGGAATCTTTTCTCCATCTGGTGATTCATATCCAAATCTTAGACGATCTCCTGCATTACTTTTAAGGATTATACCTAAGAAGTAAAGTTCTACATGATTTTCAAAATTAGCTTCGTCATCTAAACTGTCAAAACCACTTAACTGTCTGATGGTTAGTTTAAAATTTATAGACAAAGAAAAAGGTTTTTCTATACCTGGATAAAGCCAATATCTAACACCTATATCTTTTTTGTCGTCATTGTTGACGTCGATTTTTGTTTCAAAGAAAAACTTTAGTTTCGTTCTTTTTTCTATACCGCTATAGTTTGTGTAAAAATATAATGATTTTTTATCTCCTGCATCAGCTTTTACATTGACTTTTTCCTTTATGTATTCTCTTATACCTAATGGTTCCCCATCAGAGTTATCTTCTGTATTTTTTGTTGTATCTTCTACTTTTTCATCTATATTAGTTGACAGGTCGTCAGTAGAGGATTTGTCTACTTCGAAATTATTTTCTTCTATTGTTTCTAGATCGTTTTCCTCTGTAAAAGTATTCTGAGAGAAAACAGTTGGGAGAAGCGTAGTCACCAATAAAGATGCTATTAATACAGCTACAAATTTTTTAAGCATTTATACTCACCAAATTTATAATTAAATAGGGAAATATATTTCTTTTCCACTATTATATCTATGAATGATAGTATATAAATTTTGTTATATAAATATTATCATTTAATATACTTATAAAGCGATAAACGGCATTTTTTCCATCTTTTTTTAAACAAAACCATAAGAAGTATTTAAAACAGAAATTTTATAAAAATACATCTATTTCTGTATGGTGTTTTTATAAAGAGAGGATATTAATCATCATCTAATCTGGGATATACATTAGATATTTACTTATAAAATGTAACATTTTAAGTATATCCAACTTTATTCGTTCAAAAAGTCTAGGTTAAAAAAAGAAAATTTTTTATTTTACCTGTCGGGAGGAGAAAAACTCTTGAAAAGGGAGAATGTAATAAACAAAATCGAAAAAAACTTAGGTAAAACTAAGGTCTCCATCAAAGAAACTGATCTTTATTCATATCCTTTTGATTTCTGGCCTATAACACTTCATTGGATTATGAAAGAAAAATATCCTTACAAACCCTCAGCGGTGGTATGGCCTGAAAACGCAGAAGATGTTCAAAAAATAATGGAGATATGTTCCAAAGAAAAAACACCTATCTATCCTTATGGTGGAGGTTCAGGGGTGTTAGGTGCATCTGTTCCAGAACAAGATGGAATTGTTGTGGATCTTAAAAAAATGAGGAACATGGAGATTAACGATGAAGACCTTATAGTAGAGGTAGAACCAGGATTAAATGGATATTATCTGGAAGATATATTGAATCATAAAGGATACACTATGGGTAACATACCTCAATCATTATATCCGTCTACTGTTGGAGGATGGGTTGGAACTAAAGCTACAGGTCAATTCTCAACTAAATATGGTGGAATAGAACACATGGTTTCAGGTGTAGAAGTAGTAGTCCCACCTGGCAAAAAAATTTTTTATAAACCTCATCCTCGGACGGCTACCGGTCCAGATCTCAGAAATCTTTTTGTTGGTAGCGAAGGAATTTTTGGAATAATTACGTGTCTATGGCTTAAAATTTGGCCATATCCTGAAAAAAGAACAAAACTTTCTTTTATTTCAGAAGATATAAATCAGGCTTTGAAATCTGTACAAAAAATCCTTAGAATAGGGGCGAAACCTGCTGTTGTAAGGATATATGATAAAATAGAAACCAAAAGACATTTCTATCCTTTCAATGAGGCTATGGATAAAATTGTCACCATTTTCATAATAGAAGGCAATCGAGATATAGTAAATGCTGAAAATCAAATTATTCAAAAAAATTTCAATGGAAAACCTTTAGGAGAGAAGCTTGTGGATCATTGGCTTCAAACTCGTTTCAACGTCAAAGAAGCAGCAGAGTTTGTACCTTTGGGAGTTGTTTTTGACACCATAGAGGTAGGTGTCACTTGGAGTAAAGCAAATATGTTCTATAACAGGGTTGTAAACAGAATGAGAGAGGTGAAAGGTGTATTGTTCGCCTCGGCGCATGCCTCACATTTCTATCCTCAAGGTGTATGTTTTTATTTTACTTTTGCAGGGACTCCTCCTCGTAAACAAAAGAAAATCGAATTCTATCAAAAAGTATGGAAAACCACAATGGAAGCTGTTCTTGAGTATGGCGGAACAATCAGTCATCATCATGGAGTGGGTCGTCAACGTCATCCTTGGATGAAAGAAGAACTTGGTGAAAACGGTTTTGAATTGTTGAAGAAAATCAAAAATTCTGTAGATGAAGAAAGGATTATGAACCCTGGAAACATGGGGGTATAATTTTTTTTATGGCTGGAAAATGGGATTGGCTTAAAGATGAAATCAAAGGATTCAAATCTCTCTCGAAACTACCATTGCTTCTAAAGTTTATCAAAGGAAAAGTCAAAGGACCCGGTGATGTCACCAAGTGTACATTATGTCCAAATATGTGTCGTCATGCATGCCCTATAGGGATTGTAGATGGTAGAGAAACCACGTCTCCATCTGGAAAAAGCCGCATAGGTTTATTAATTCAACAACAGAAACTTTCTATGAATAAAGATACAATGTACCCAGTTTACATGTGTCTCTCCTGCGGCTGCTGTGAAAAATGGTGTCCTTTTGATTTCTCGGTTTCGGATATACTACGTCCTATAAAAGAAAATTTTGTGAAAAAAAACAAGATTTATGATGAATTCAAAAAGGTTGTGAACAACCTTGAGAAACACGACTATGTTTACGATGATTTCAAAACAAATAACATAGAAACACAAAAAAGAGTTGAATCTAAAGGCAAAGTACTTTATTTAAGCGGCTGTAGTTTCCGTGAAAACTTTCCAGATGTCCCTCAAAAAGCAGTGGAAATAATAGAGAATTTAGGTTATGAAATCGAAACAATAACAGAAGAAAAATGCTGTGGGATACCAGCATACCATATTGGAGACATGGAGGCTTTCAATAGACTATCGTCCAGGCAAACAAAAAATTTAAACCAGTCAGATGTAGATTTTATTGTGACTTCTTGTCCTTCATGTGCTTATGCATACCGGGTTTTGTATCCTGAAAACGGTGATCATATAATAAAACCTGAGGTTTATCATTTCGTAGAGTTCTTCGAGGAAAAACAGAGAGGTTTAAAACTGTCAGAATCAAAAGAAAAAAAATACACATATCATGATCCCTGTAAACTGGTACATGGCCTAAACAAAGCGGATTCTGTCAAAAAAATTTTACAACAAATACCAGGTATTAATTTAATTAAACCTCGTAGAAACGGAGAAAAAACTTTTTGTTGTGGATATGGGGGAAGTACGGTAAACCGTTTAGACCCTGAGTTGTCAGATGAAATAGCTGTAGAAAGACTAAACGAATTGATGGATTTTTCAAAAAATATAGTTACAGCCTGCCCGACTTGTAAACAGGCTTTTGAAAAAAACAAAAAAACAGAAGACATAAAAATTATAGATATCTCAGAATTAATATTTGATCTTATGGAATAAAAAAAGGAAATATTTTAATTTTAAATTTTTAAGAGGCATAGATAGATTTGGAGAAAAAAATCAGAAAAATCCTCAAAGACAAAGATGTTTCATTTCAAATCCAGGATAACATTGTTTTTTTAGATGGTAAAGTAAAAGACTATGATGAATGGGTACAGATGGGTCTTCAAATCGGGGAGATTTCAGATGTAGACGGTGTAGTAAATCAAGTTACATGGCGGGAAAAACATAATAAAAAACTTCAGAAAAGAATGGAGAAAAGAAGCAGAGTCTATGAGCAAAATAAGGATAAAAAACCTAAAGAAACCGATGTCGTAGTTATTGGAGGAGGAATAATTGGTTGTTTTATAGCCCGTGAGTTATCTAAATACAAGTGTAGAGTTATATTGTTGGAAAAAGAACCTGATGTATCTCTTGGTGCTTCTCGTGCAAACAACGGGATGGTACACCCAGGTATTTCTCCATCCTATAAAACGCTTAAAAGAAAATTGAACATTCAGGGGAACCAAGATTATGATCAAATTTGCGAAGAGTTAAATGTGTCGTTTCGTCGTTCAGGTAGCCTAATATTAATAACTCCTAAAACTCTTGAGGAATACCGTAGATATCTACCTGGTTTTTTATACAAATTTTTTTTAAAACATATTCTACCTTTTTTTGTAAAATTGAAAGGAAAACGTAACGGTGTAAAAAATATTGAAATTGTTAAAAATCAAAAAATATGGGAGATGGAACCTTGGGCGACTAGGGATGCTTTATCTGCGGTTTATATTCCCTCTACAGGAATCCTTGATCCATATGATTTAACTATAGCTCTTGCGGAGAATGCGGAGGAAAACAATGCAAAAATAGAATGTAACCAGGAAGTTGTAGGGTTTAAAAAACAGGATGACAACATCATCAGTGTGGTAACTGGCAAGGGAGTCTACAACTGTAAAATGGTGATTAACGCAGCAGGAGTTTTTGCAGATGAAATAGCTGAATTAGCTGGAACATGTGAATACACTATTCATCCTCGAAAAGGTGTAGAGTTGTTGTTTGATAGGAGAATCCAGCCGTCTCTTTATCATTGTCTTGCAGAGTTAAAGCTTCCTTCTCATCCAACAAGTAAAGGTGGGGGAGTTAATCCTACAGTTCATAAAAACATTATATGGGGTCCTACAGCGGTGGAGATACCAGATAAAAACGATACAACTGTAGGTAGAGAAGAAATCTGTGAGATGCAAAAAAAATATAAATCAGTGTTGAAGGAAGATTTCCCTTCTCAAAAAATCATTCGTTATTTCGCGGGGGTTAGAGCACCAACTTTCACTGAAGATTTTATAATAAGACCTGCTAAATGGACATCTAATTTCATTCATGTAGCAGGTATCCAGTCACCAGGTGTTGCTTCAGCTCCGGCTATAGCAAAATATGTATTAGAAATAATCCAAACTCAGGGTTTAAATTTGAAAAAGAAAGAAGATTTCAGCCCTTTGAGGAAACCCATAGTTTCAGCTAAAAAAATGAACTCCAAAAAACTAGAAGAAAAAATACAGGACAACCCAAAATGGGGTAATATAATCTGTACATGTGAAATGGTTTCAGAAGCCGAAATAATCGAAGCTATAAGAAGAGGAGCTGAAAGTATCGATGCTATAAAAAGACGCACCAGAGCATGTATGGGCAACTGCCAAGGAAGCTACTGTGAGCTAAGAATAGCTAAAATACTCGCCAGAGAACTTGATCAACCTTTAAATCAGGTAGTTAAAGAAAACAAGAAAAGCCGTCTGTTCAATGGATATGTAAGAGGGGAAAAACCATGAAAGATGTAGCAGTTATAGGTGGAGGTCCGACTGGTTTAGCAGCTGCTTTAGAGCTTTATAAAAAAGGTTTTGAAGTGGTTGTTATAGAGAGGGATGATGAACTCGGTGGACTGTTAGATCAATGTATCCATGATGGCTTTGGAACTAAACTTTTTAATGAAGGATTATCAGGTCCAGAATTCGCTAGTCGATTTATAGAAAAATTAGAAAACTCTGATATAGAAATATTGCTTGAGGCATATGTTAAAGATGTAGATGTTTCCCAGGAAGTCAAAACCATAAAGTGTGTAACACCAAAAGGGATTAGAGAAGTTCAATCAAAAGCTATTGTGTATGCTATCGGTTGCAGAGAGAGAAATCAATATGAGATAAATATCGGTGGGACAAGACCCTCTGGTGTTTTCACAGCTGGAACAATCCAACGTCTGGTAAATCTTTATGGTATACTGCCTGGTGAAAACGCAGTGATAGTAGGAGGTGGAGATGTTGGAATGATTGTCGCGCGTCATCTTTTTTTAGAAGGCTGCAAAAATATTTTAATGGTTTATCCTGAACAGTTTTTTACGGGTCTTCCTCGAAACGTCCAACAATGCATACTAGATTATGATATACCATATCAGCCTAGAACGGTGGTTAAGAGAATCATAGGTAGAAATCATGTCGAAAAAGTAGAGTTAGTCAAAGTAGATAAACAATGGAAACCTGTAGAAAACACTGGGAAAATAGTTGAATGCGCCTCATTAATTTTATCGGTAGGTTTGATTCCTTATTCTGAAAAACTTGAGGATTTAGGCGCAGCCATTGACGAAAAAACTGGTGGCCCTATCATAAATGAATGCTTCGAAACTACTGTAGATGGTGTATTTGCTGTTGGTAATTTGTTGCAAATTTTTGACTATGTAGATGATGCTGTAGAAACTGCTTTTAAAGCCGCTGAAGGAGTGGAAAAATATCTCAAAACAACTAAGCCTGTTAGAGACCAGTTTATTCCTTTAAACGCTGGTGAAAACATCAATTGTTTAACTCCTCAACGGATTGAAAAATGTAACCAGGAAATCACAGTTTTTTTTAGACCATGTATAACATCCAAAAAACCGGTTATAGCTCTAAAAAATAGGGAGAAACAGGTGTTAAAAAAATTTAAAAAACCATTTGTAAGACCATCAACTTTAGAAAACATAACTATCTCTATAGATGTGTTTGAGAATCAAGAGGAGGTGAGTTTACATATCCAGGAAGAATAATTTCGACCTGATTTGTATACGCTGCCCTAAGGGATGTGAACTCACTATTAGAAAACATAATGATGAAATCAAAGTTTATGGAAATGAATGTAAACTTGGAGAAGAATACGCTGTTGAGGAAACAAAAAATCCAAGGCGTATCATTCCGACAACTGTTAGAATCAAAAATGCAAGATATCCACGTCTGCCTGTACGGACAAATAGAACGGTTCCTAAAAACAAAATAAGAGAAATCATCGAAGATCTTAAAGAAACTACTGTTCAGGCGCCTGTAGAAAAAAATGATGTAATCATAGAAAATATCTCCAACACCGGAGTAGATATCATAGCAGAAAGAAGTATGAGGCGTGTAAAAAAATGAATTATTATCTTATACTTGATGTTGGAACCACCAACATAAAATCATATGCATACACAGAGGATGGAAAACTACTGCAGAGTTTTCAGAAAAAATCCAAGCCTAAATATCCCCATCCTGGATGGGTGGAGCAAGACCCTGGTTTTATAGTTGATACTATAAACAAAATGCTAGATGAAATCATTGAAAAAAATGGGAGGCCTTTAGGTGTTTCACTGACCAATCAAAGAAGCACGACTATAGTATGGGATAAACAAAGCGGTGAACCACTATATGATATGATAACTTGGCAGGATACCCGAACTATGGATATAATAAAGAGGCTTTCTAAAAAATTTATATTCCGATTTGGAAAAAAATTTGGTAAAACAACTAAGGCACTTTCGAAAATCATCCCGCAGATTAAACAGACGCGGAAAGGGGCATATATTGTAACTCTATCTAATATTGGATTTGGTACTGCTCATTCTTCGATGCATTTGAGATGGATGATTGAAAATGTTCCTGAAGTTAAGAAGGCTATAGATCAAAAGAATGCATGCTTTGGAAACCTAGACTCTTGGGTTGCATATAATCTGACAGGGCGACATGTAACCGATTACACCAACGCTAGTGCTACAGGTCTTTTCGACCCGTTTTATGTCAAATGGAGCGAGAACATACTTGAGATAGTGGATATACCCCATCATGTTTTACCTGATTTTGTAAATAATGACGGTGAAATTGGCACTATTAAAAAATATGATGTTCCCTTTTTAACTATGATAGCTGATCAACAAGCATCAATGTATATGGCAGGTGTAACGCCGGGGGATGTAAGTGTAACCAGTGGAACCGGTGCTTTTATAAATTTGAATGTAGGAAAAAAACCTGTACCCGGAGACACAGGTATCTATCCTATGGTTGCGTTAAGCACAGAAAAACAAAAGCTTTTCATGCTTGAGGGAGCAGTAAACTCGATGGGGTCAGCGGTAGACTGGCTTAAAGATATGGGGTTCATAGAAAACTATGGTCAAATAAAAGAAGCATTTGACAATTCAAAAAAAGACAACATTTTATTTATACCGTCTTTGTCGGGTCTTAATTCACCTTATCTAAGACCAGATATAAAAAGCTCAATTTATAATATAACTCGGGATAACTCTAAACAGGATTTTGTAAAAGCACTCATAAGAGGCATAGCGATGAGAACTTCTGAAGTAATAGATGCTTTGGAAAAAGTATCCGACATTAAAGCACAGAAAGTTATCGCTGATGGAGGGGTAGCCCAAAATGATGAATATCTTCAACTAATGGCGGATCTTTCAAACAAAAACATATACCGTCCCAAAAATTTAAACGGATCCGCCTATGGAGCTTTTATGCTTTCAAAAAAAATACATCAAAAACAAGATATAATCAAAACATGGAAACCACCAGAAATCGAACAAAGTTTTAAACCTAAACAAAAACACGAAGAGTTCAAAAAACAATGGAAACAAAGGATAAACTCTCTGCTAAAACAATAACTATGTTGAGAATGACTAAAACGGTTTGTAAATCTCTAACTTTGAAATAACGGGGCAACAAAAAAAATAGAATGCTCCCGTCGGGATTCGAACCCGAGTAATCGGCTCGAAAGGCCAATATGATTGGCCGGACTACACCACGGGAGCAACAAATAACAAATTTGGATTGTTTTTTTGTGTATAAGTATTTGTTATTTAAAATTACTTACGTTTTTAGGACGTTTAGGAAAAATCAAAGAATCAAAGCAAAAAGATTAGAACTACATTATTATTTTTATAACAGAACAATTAAGAATGTAAGGATAAGTCTTATAAACAATAAATCAATACCGTATCAAAACCTCAGCAAAGCATTAATTATATAAACATGATGCTATGTTTAGAAGAGGTAGAAAAACAGCAAATCTAAAAAAATATAGTTTGAATTAATATTTGAAAAGGAGGTAGAAATGTTATGGCAGATAAACCACATATGAACCTTGTAATTATTGGTCATGTCGATCATGGAAAATCTACGTTAATGGGACGTATCCTACTTGAGACGGGTCAGTTCCCAGAACACATGATCGAGAAATATAAAGAAATGGCCAAAGAAAAAGGAAAGGAAAGTTTCGCGTTTGCATGGATTTTCGACAACTTGAAGGAAGAAAGAGAACGTGGAGTAACAATAGATGTTGCACACAAGAGATTTGATACAGATAAATACTACATAACCATTATTGATGCGCCAGGGCACAGAGATTTTGTAAAAAACATGATTACTGGTACATCTCAGGCTGACGCAGCTATATTGGTAGTTGCTGCACCTGAAGGTGTAATGGCTCAAACTAAAGAGCATATGTTTCTTGCTCGAACTCTTGGTGTAAAACAAATGATTGTGGCTATAAACAAAATGGATGCCACAAAACCAGAATATGATCAAGATCGTTTTGAAAAAGTAAAAGAAGATGTAAGCAAACTTGCAAAAGGTGTTGGATTTAAACAAGATCAACTCCAATTCGTTCCGGTATCTGCTTTCAAAGGTGATAACACCGCTGAAGATGCTGGTAAAATGGACTGGTGGGATGGAGAAACAGTCCTGAGTGCTATCGACAAATTTGAACCACCAGAGAAACCAGTTGATCTGCCGCTTAGATGGCCTATACAGGATGTTTACTCTATCAAAGGTGTAGGAACTGTACCAGTTGGAAAAATTGAGACTGGTGTCCTTAAACCAGGTGACAAACTTATGTTCAAACCAAGTACAAAGCCGGGTGGAGCTACTGGTGAAGTAAAAACAATAGAGATGCACCATGAAGAAATCGATAAAGCAGAACCTGGTGACAACGTTGGAGTGAACATGAGGGGGGTGTCTAAGAAGGATATACGTCGTGGAGACGTAGCTGGACCAGTAAGTAATCCGCCAACTGTTGCAAAAGCATTCAAAGCGCAGATAATGGTGTTGAATCATCCATCAGTTATCACTAAAGGATACACACCCGTATTTCACTGTTATACCTCTCAGATCGCTTGTCGGTTTGATAAAATCCTTAAAAAACTTGATCCAAAAACTGGTCAAGTCAAAGAGGAAAACCCTGATTTCATTAAAGCGGGTGATGCAGCTATAGTGAGAATCGTACCAACACGTCCAATGGTTATTGAACCAGCTAAAGAAATACCGCATCTTGGTCGATTCGCTATACGGGACATGGGTCAGACAGTAGCAGCAGGACAATGTATGGAAGTAGAAGAAGAGGCGGAGTAAAAAACTTAAAACCTCCTTTTCTCTTTTTAATTTATCTTTCTTATTGGAAAAGATTTTTATAGTGAATGTTTTTCTTGGAGACTTAGAGAAAATATGGCGCAAAAAGCAAGAATTTCGTTGGAAAGCACAGAACCAGATAAACTAGAAAAAGTATGTAAACAGATAAAAGCTATAGCAGAAAAAACAGGAGTAGCTCTAAGTGGACCAGTTCCATTGCCGACAAAACATCTACGTGTCCCTTGTCGTAAATCTCCAGATGGAGAAGGAACTGAAACCTGGGATCGTTGGGAGATGCGTGTCCATAAAAGACTGATAGATTTGGATGCAAGCGACCGAGCTCTTAGACAACTCATGCGTATACAGGTGCCTGATGGAGTTAACATAGAGATTGTTCTCCGATCATAAAAAAACCAAATATTTTTTTAATTTTTACAAAAACTCTTTTTTACTCGTTTTTTATTAACCTTTCTTAACCAAATTTATCGATCAGGATATGCCGAGGTAGCAAAGTCCGGCCTAACGCGCCGGCCTTGAGAGCCGGTTTCCCCTTGTGGGAAGCAGGAGTTCAAATCTCCTCCTCGGCGCTTATCCTTCTTTGAATTGCTTTCATACCTGTGAGTTTATGATAATTTTTTATATTCTCCCTTTTTATAAGATATAAATAAAAATTTATTTTATT
>JAZKSG010000019.1:0-27051 GCA_036626215.1 Thermoplasmatota archaeon | reverse complement strand
CGGGCTTGAGGGGATTCGAACCCCTGGCCAACAGGTTAAGAGCCTGCTGCTCTACCTAGCTGAGCTACAAGCCCAACAATAGAAGACTATGGTTTTTAACGAGGGAGAAAGGATAAAAAGTTTTTTTATTAAAGTTTTTGCTAATATCAATTTAAAACAAAAAATGCGGTTTTTTTAATCAGGAGAGGGTTAAGAGAGACTAAAATTCTTTGATTCACCTTTACCGTTCCTTCAAGCTTTAATTATAAAGAAGTAGAGTGGAGGAATTTAGAGAATTAATCTTCTAGTTTTGAAATATATTTAGCATCTACTTCGTCGGTTAGATAGACATCTCTACCTGCATGATATATCTTCACGCCGTCTTTTTTAGCTTTTTTACCATCAATCCTTAGTATCAAAGGATCTTCTGTTCTAACTTTCCCTGCCTCCAGAGCTTTTTTTCGACTCCCGCTTAGATGTACTTTGTTTCTATCCGAAGCATGAATACCACCTTCAAGGACTATATCCGCTTCTTCCTCTGTCACCGGATAATAAAACTCATCTATATCTGCCTCTGGTAAATCATCAAGTTCTATCTCTACAGTATGACCATATGTAGCTCTTATCATGCCTCCATCTATCTGATATCGATCGCGAGGATCTGTCTCTGCTAATGCCTCAATATGATAATTGCGAAGCCAGTTGAAACCTGATCTTCCTGTTCCAATTGCTTCAACAAGCGACGATATATCTACCCATCCGTGGCCATCCATCATAAGACCCATTTTATCAGGAAAATGACGTAGAGCTCCGGCCATAATCCGACTTAGAGAACTCATTTCTTGGTCATTCATCAAAAACTTTCCTTCTCTATTACAGATAGGGCATCTTTCGCCTCGGTAATATCCGTGTTCTCTACATTTGGCTAACATTTTTCCTCAGAACATCTGTAATAACAGATATTAAGTATAAATTTTTGTACTAAATCATGTATTACAGTAATGTGATTTAGCAGTGGAAAAAGAAGAACTTAAACAACTGGCGGGGGAAAAAGCGGTTGAACAGATAGAAGAAGGTATGATACTTGGATTAGGGACAGGTAGCACCGTAAAATATTCTATTTTAAAGATTGCTGAAATGATAAAAGAGAAAAACCTTGACGTAAAAGGAATCCCTACATCTATGTCTACAAAAAGATTAGCTAAAAAAGAAGGTATCCCTCTGACAGATCTAAAAGAAAATCCAGAGATAGATTTAACCATTGATGGAGCTGATGAAGTAGATTCCAACTTAAATCTTATCAAAGGCGGAGGGGGAGCACTGCTAAGAGAAAAAATTGTTGCTTATCATTCAAAAAAAGAAATTATCGTAGTAGATGACTCTAAAGTTACAAAGGCATTAGGTCTCAATTTTGCTATACCTGTAGAAGTTGCCAAATTTGGCTGGACCGCTACAAAAAAAGCGTTAGAAGAATTGGAATGTGAAGCAGAGCTAAGAACCATTATGGATGAAGTATACATCACCGATAATGGAAACTATATAATAGATTGTGATTTCGGTAGAATTAGAGAAGTAGAAGAACTGGAGGAAGAAATTAATAGTATACCTGGTGTAGTAGAAAATGGTTTATTTGTAGATCTTGCCGATGTAGCAATAGTCGGCGGTAAACAAGGAATAACAACTCTCACCAAATAAAGTAAAATTATGAATAAGATTGTTGAAAGTCTGGATGAAACACGCAGAAAAATTAATTCTATTGATTTTGATGCACACTGGTACCGTCGCGTTTTTCATACTTTCGGAGCGAGTTTTCTAATATTTTATGTAATACCCAATGATGGATGGATAGGGACAATAAAAATTTGGATTCCAATACTGTTTGTTGCTTTAGCTTTATCTCTAGAAGTTTTAAGACTAAACGGAGTGATAAGTAGCGAACATTTTTTTGGTTTGAGATTTTATGAGAAATCTAGGATTGGTAGCTATCTATTTTTTGGGATTGGAGCGTTAATTCTACTTTTGTTGTTCCCTCAGCAGATAGCAGTTCCCTGCATACTCTGCGCTTCGATAGGTGACCCAATTATGGGTGAAACACGTCTCAGAAGAGGTAGAAAAAGTTCTATCGTCGTTGGTTTCCTTGTATGTATGAGTTTTTTTATAGTAACATGGCATCAAAACGTTATGTGGGTTGCTTTGTTAATTTCGATACTAGGGGGAGGGTTTGCAGTGTTAGGTGAAATTAAAAAATATTGGTGGATAGACGATGATTTCATGGTGCAGATGTTGCCTGCCATAACATTGTTTTTGATTATAATTTTTCTAAGATACATGGATATAGACATAGTTTTTAAACAAATTATTTTTCCAGGGTGAAAAAATTTAGTTTTATGAAAGAAAAAAAAGAGAGGAAAGAGAAACAAGCTGCAAAGTATCTAAAGGAAGATAGTTTGTTAGCTAAAAAAATTGTTAAAACAGAGCTTTTGTTTGCCCCTATACTGTTAGCTCTACCTCTTATCACAGGTTTCTATTTTATATACGACTGGTATGCCCGTGATTTTGTGTTAAACCAAATTGATCTAACCATTGAACTCTTGTTGGGCTGCATTGTTTTATTTGGAAATTTTTTATTTTATATTCCTTTCATAAAATCCCTTAAAGGTTTTCATCGGAAGAAATAAGTTTTTTTTATCTTGTTTTAAAAAATCTGGAACTGTAGAAAAAGGGGAGTAACAAAACGGCGGCAACACAAGAAAGAATAGTCATAAGTATAACTACGGTTCCAAACTCTCTCATAGCTGGAATGTTTACCACATAAATAGCTAATAAACCAGCTACAGTGGTAGTAGTTGCTTCTACTAGAGAGAGACCTGTTTTTTCTATAGCGTTACGTGTAGCAACTGTTTTAGAATATCCCTCATCCAGTTGTTCTCTAATACGTTGGGTAAGATGTACACCATAGTCTATACCTATACCTATCATTATACTAGCTATAGAAATCGTCACCACCGATATAGGGATATTAAACATTACAAGGAAACCTGGTTCCCACAGTAGGATAAAAACTACAGGAGTTATAGTTAAAAATGCGTATTTGGCGGAGTTAAAAATTATTATTAATGCTGCTAAAACAAAGAGAAGAGCTACTGCCATAGAGCGAGTTTGTTCTTCACCTAATTTGTTATTAACAGCTACATTTACAGCATCCTGACCCGTAAGTTGAGAAACTTCTCCATGATGAGGAATATCTGCGTTAGCTGCTATCTTATCGATTTTATCAACTATTTTCTCTGTTTCTTTTATGCTTTTGCCAGCAGGTATAGAAACCAATATCAGTGTTTTAGAATAGTTTTCTTTAACCAAGTTTTCCTGTGCAAAACGATTAAATAAAGTTTTTTGGAGGGAGGGTATCTCAAAAGTAGTGTTTTCAAGTATATTCTGTAAATTGTTCAACCTGTTTTTTATTTGTTCAGATGTCAGCTTGTCTATCATATCAGTAGTTTTCTTTATAGGATCCACTACAGACGTAGCAACTGCACCAGTTTCTTCTTCAATTTTTCTTTCAAGATTATAAATCGCTTCGATAGTATCATTTTGTAATAGACCTTCCTGCGAGGTTTCAACCACCAGAGCGTTAAAATTTACTCCTCCTCCAAATTTATCAGAATATTCAAAAATACCTTCCACTTCAGGGATGCCTTCAGGTGCCATCTCAAAATAGTTTACATCTGACTGTACCTGTGGTAGAAGTATTAGAGACATAACTACAAAGAAAACTGCGACAGCCATAATCCTTTTTCTATGTTTGATGATTATATTTGCTGATTTTTTCCATTTAGGAAGACGAGGTTTTTTCTTAAAATCAAGAAGTGTCACTAAACAGGGTGTAACTATTATCGCAGAAATAAAACAAAATAAAATGCCAATTGTACAGCCGAAACCAAAGGTTACCATCGGCGGCATACTAGAAATCATCAATGAGCCGAAACCAATCATGGTTGTAACTGTGGATAAAAGAACTGCTTTACCCGTAGAACTTAAAGTTTTTTCTACTCTAGTAGCTTGGTTCTCAACATCTCTTTCTTCTACTAAACGGTTTATAAGATGGATCGAATAATCTACACCCAACCCCATTAGCAATGCCACTATAGCTACAGAAATAATGGTAAGCTTAGGAGTTACAACTGCTATTGTTCCAAATGTCAACAACAATGCAGAGGCAGGAGGAAGAAAAGCTATGATTACGCCCTTCGGAGTACGATAAAAAAGAATTATAACAATCGCAACTAACAAAAGTGAAATAGGGAACATCAAACGTAGATTTTTCATGCTATCCTCCTGGATAGCTTTCTGCATAGCAGCTGTACCAGTTATAGTCATACTAGTTTCATCATTACCTTCGTTTTCAACCGCTGTTTCCGTTCGTGATAAAACCTCCTCGAAATCAGCATCAGGAGACAGTTGAACTATCATCACCGCATGTTGATAATCACTAGTATAAAGGACGTTTTCCATCGATTTAACAGCTGAAAGTTTACCCATTATATTGTAAACTTCATCTTCACTTTCAGGTTTACCTTCATTATAATCCCATACCATAGAAGCAAAACTTCTGACTCTCACCACATCATCTCTATCATCAGGAAATGGATTAATCTGATCTTCAACATAATACATCTCCTCAATTACGTCAGGATGAGTAACAGATTTGTATCTATTGGTTTGATTGACAATTATGATTATAGAGGAGCCGATGTTGAATTCTTTATCTATTTCTTCCCATAGTTGAATACGAGAATTATCCTGAGGGAGATAACCTGCAAAATCAGATTCCATATAAATATGTGGAATCTGAGAGCCAAGCAAAGCAACTATAACGACAAAAAGAAGCAGGATTAACTTTGGTTTTCCCACCAACGCTTTTGATAAAGATCTAACAAGCATATATCCCAACTCTCTCCCTAACAGATGTATTTCGTATAATTTGGTTTAACAAGTAAATTGCCTTTTAAATTACACTTATCTCATATTCTGTATATTTTTTAAAGGTTAAAGGCGAAATATAGTAATAAATGTAAGGGTGTCGCCCAGATTTAATTATATGATCTTTAAAATGCAACCTTTGAACAACAGTAGATAACCAGAACAAAAATAATAGAAGAGTTGCACCAGATATAATTAAAAAACAAGGGTTTTTTATAAAATTGTGATGGATTGCAATGAAAAGATGCTGTCTTAAATACCAATTTAAAAAGAATGCTCTCCTTCACTATGGATGATTTTATAGATTTCTCTCCGTTTTCCAAATTTGTTAATAACATCTTTACCCTGAATAGAAGCGCTGTTTCTATAGAATATCAAAACAAATATAACACTAATTATACATTTCTCAAACATTTCAAATACAGAACCATAATAGGAAAACATTTATATACTATATAATATATAAATTGGGCGGCGAGTGTTGCCACCATTTTATAAAAAAATTGGGAGGCGAAAAGATAAAAAATGAAAAGAAAAACAGGAATTAGTATAATTTTGGCGCTGTTAATGATCGTGTCTACTTTTGCAGTAACGCCTACAACTGCACAAGACGATGAAAACGAAAGTATAGAAATAGTAAAAGAAGTTTGGAATGGAACTGCATGGGTTAACGAAGCAGAAGGATATATAGGAGACACATTTGAATTTAGGATAAATATAACATACTACAATATAACAGATTCAGATAACGAACATTATGGAGAAAACATTGTTGTAAACGATACACTCCCCGGCTGTCTGGAATATGATGTTGGAACAGCAAAACCTTTTGAACCTGTAGTTGATGATAAAAATCTAACATGGGATATTGATAGCTATGAAGGTTCTGATTTCAAACTTTATGATGGCGAAAGTTATGTTATAACCTTTAATGCAACCGCTGCAGATTTAACTGGCATAGACGGTGAGGAAAATGTAGCCAATGTCACCGTAGATGAACATTGCACAGGTAAGAGTTACGAAGCTGAGGATGATGCAACCGTCAAAATTGTTGAAGAACCAGAGCCGCCACAACCTAGTATCGATATAGAGAAACAAATATGGGATCCATGCGAGGAAGAATGGGTTGACGACGGTGCAACATATTACATCTGCTTGTATAAACTGATTGAAGAAAATCAGTCTGTCAAATTCAAAGTCAACGTTACAAACACTGGAAACGTTGAATTAAATAATGTTATAGGTACAGATGTTTTACCCGATTTCCTAGAATTCCCAGAAGGAGGACAGGAAAAAAGCGTAACTCTTGGTTCCCTTACACCAGGTGAATCATTTGAAGGAGAATTTGAAGCTAGAATAATTCCAGAGAAACTAATATATGACGACATGCTTGAAGGAGAAAACTATGTAAACGTAACAGGCGAATATGAAGGAGAAACATATGAAGATGAAGATAGTGTAGATGTAACTATCTGGAAACAACTCTCCGTGGAAAAACAAGTATATGACAATGAAGCTGGAGAATGGGTTAACGAACTTGACCATGTGATAAAAGGAGACACTGTTAAATTCCGTTTTGTAGCTACATACCATGGATGCGAAGGAACAATAATGGATTGTATGCTTGCAGGTGATCTTCTACCAAACGATTGTTTAAACTATACAGCTACAACCAAAGTTACCGTAGAGGGAGAAGAAGTTTATCCAGGAACAAACCAATATCCAGATGTAATTCCAGATTACGGAAACACAACAACTATCTGTGGAAACGAAGTGGAGATACCTGATCTTATAAATTGTCCATTTACGGAGCAAGG
Source organism: Thermoplasmatota archaeon (assembly GCA_036626215.1). GTDB lineage: Archaea > Thermoplasmatota > E2 > DHVEG-1 > DHVEG-1 > JAZKSG01. Next base: position 20,275 of record JAZKSG010000019.1, on the reverse strand, counting down.
TGAATGTCAAGTAATTGTATGGGATTTCAGAAGTGCTGAAGACTTTGATTTAAAAGACGGAGAGAGCGTTGTAATCGAATTTGAAACTGAAGCAATGCAATACTGTGATTGTAATTTCACAAACATTGATTTTGCCATAGGATGGGGATGTTATGTCTGCGATCCATGTAACTACTATGCAGATTGGGGTTGGACAAACGTATCCTGTGAACACCCACCAAACAGATTTGAGAAAACAGTAAGTCTCGACGGTGAAAACTGGGAGGAAAACGTAGAGACATTCCAAGGCGATGTTATACATTTCAAATTGGAATACGAATATTACAGTAATGAAATGGTAAACTATGTAGAAATCAAAGATCAGCTACCATGTATCCTTGAATACGTGGAAGGAAGTGCAAACATTGATCCAACTAATGTTTCTGAAGATTTGAAAACAATTTGGTGGAATTTATCAGGCGAAATACCAGATGGTGAACCATTCGTTATAACCTTTGATGCATTTGTTGAAGGTTATACAGGTACCTGTCCTGAATGCGAAGAAGTAGATAATCAAGCATGGATAAAAGCATGGATATTAGATGAATGTGACAACCCAGACGAAGTAGAGGCTGTATTTTCAGAATATGATACCGCAGGAATCAAAGCCGGTGTCAACAACAAACCTTGCAAACCTTTCATCAGGGAAGACAACCAAAAAGCAGATGAAGAGGAAGAATTAACATTCTACGTTGAAGCAGACGACCCAGAAGAAGACAATATATACTATCAGATAAACTGGGGAGACGGAACAACAGGTTGGCTTGGACCCTATACCGCCGGAGTTGAACAAGAATTTACACATAGTTGGTCAACTGCTGGAACATACAACATAGAGGCTCGTGCAAAAGATGAACACGGTAAACTAGGAGAATGGGGCAACGAAATAACCGTTACCATCGAAGAAGAAGAGGAAGAAGAACCAGAAGCACCTCTAACAGCAGCTATAAACAAAGGATTCGGTTTCAACAAGATATCTGCTACAGTCACCAACAATCTAGAAAACAATATGACAAACGTAGACATCAAAGGAAACATAACCTACGGTTTGATTTCAAAACAAAACGTACCAATAAACCTGACTGGTGAAAACCTTAGCGCAGGGGCAAACCAATATAACTTCAAAGTTGTAAAAGGAGTCTTCAAAGGTAAAATGATTTCAAAAATATCTATAAACCTGACAGTAGAAGCAGCAGGATATGACCCTGTTACAGCAGAAGCTAACGGAATGATGTTCCTTGGAAGATTAATCTACATATCCTAAAAAGGGACACAAAAAAACACATCTTTTTTTCTTTTTTTTAAAAACTTTTAAAACCTTTTTCTAGTTCAACATTTTTTAGTGAAAAACTTTTATGGACGATAAAACACGTGTTGAAAAAGATATAAAAATGTTTGAAGAAAACATTGAGCAACTAAAAAAAGAAAAACCATCACATATACATGAAAAAGTCGTTGAACTCGCTGTTCAATACTACGAAGATGGAAAATATTACTACGACAAAAAAGATTATTTTACTGCTTTCGGATGTATTAACTATGCTCATGGTTTACTAGATGGAGTTCTAAAATATTAACAAAAAAAAGAGGGAGTATGTTATGAAAAAACGAGGAGAAATAAAAAAATTTTATCATTACAGTTTCCCCATGCAAGCAGCCCTAGTTACATGTAAAAAACCAAACGATGGAGTAAACGCTATAACTGTTGCATGGCACACCCCTTTGAGTAAAAAACCACCTTTATATGGTGTATCAATTGCTCCATCTAGATATTCGCATGGTTTGATAGAAAAAAGTAGAGAGTTTGTAGTTAATTTTGTCCCATTCAAGCTTGTAGATAAATTACAGTTCTGTGGCAGCCGTACAGGTAGAAAAACAGATAAAATAAAAGAAACAGGTTTGACTTTAGATGAATCAGAGTATAGCGATACAGCTTTTATAAAAGAGGCATATAGCCATCTCGAATGTAAACTCTATGACAGTAAAAAAGTTGGAGATCATACTTTTTTTATCGGCGAAGTGTTAAACGTAATGTATGAAGAAAACTCTTTTAAACAGAATCTTATCAACCTAGAGCAGGTTGAACCCTCTTTTTATCGTGGCGGTAAAACTTATACCAGCTGTAAAAAAGATATTAAAAAGTTTTAATGGATAATTTTAATATGGTCACCAGCTTTTACACTGAGTTCTTCTGCCGCATTTCCTTGGTTGATACTTATCTCAAAAAACCCGCTACTACCTATCGTCGCTAAAAAATCGTTTCTATCCACATAATCATAAGATTTAGAGAAACATATTTTTCTTCGTTTACCACCTAAGAAAACCGAGATTTCGGAACCATACGAAAAGAAATTTTTGATATCATCCTCGGTTAGGTTAGTAACTATGTTTCCAAAACTATCTATATGTATGATTTCCCCTTCGATTTTTTTATCATCTATCACACGTTTTTTTTCAAAGTTTAAATCAATATAATCTTTTGTAGATGGTCCAATTTCGGTGAATGGGATGCCTTCCAAAATGTAGGCTGCCACTGGAGTGAAAATGTCTCTTCCATGGAAAGTGTTAGATATTTTATTTAACATAAAACGAGGGTTTCTGATTTCATATACATCGAAACTCCCTTGTTCTCGGGCAGCAGGTATAAACAAACCGTTATCCGGGCCAACAAAAACATGTTTAGGGGTGACAACAACAATTCCTTTACGTTCTGTGCCGACACCAGGGTCTACAACTCCTACATGGACTGTTCCTTTTGGGAAATAACGTGCTGCTGTTTTCAGTAAAAAAGCTCCTTCAGAAACGTTTTGTGGTGTAACGTGATGACAGATGTCTACTATCTTTGCATTTGTTATATTTAAAGCTACAGCTTTCATCTGAGAGACATAGTTGTTTTTGAATCCGAAATCTGTTAGAAACGTTATAATGCCCATAATTCCTGGTTTTGCTAATATATTCTTGTTTTATAAATTCTAACATAAAAACAAGTGTTTTTTTACTAAAAATTATTCTAATCACGCTTTTTTAGAAAAAGTTTTTATGTTAGGAATGCCAATAATAATGTGGTTTGGTTTCTGTGCAGTCAAATTATAACAAAAAAGATATGGAAATTGTCTCGAATATTTGGGGCGACCAGAGGGGAGAAATGAAATGTCCTAAATGTGGAGGAGACATGGTTTTAATACAAGTTGAACCTATAGAAGATACTACTAATCCCTTTGTCCCCTATGACACAGTTATTGAGTGTAACTACTGTGATTTTCAAGTCCGCACAGAGTCTTATACGGTTTTAGGTAGCGTAAAAAATTTTGATTTACGAAACATAGAGATAGCAAGTTGGTCTCCAAGTGGAAGCCGAGTTACATCTGAATACGAACATATTATAAACTATGATTTATTAAAAAAATTGAAAGAGGGCGGAGATCTCGTTGAATTTCTCATAGTTAATAACCAGGCTGTCCAAGTAATTGGATAAAAAACTTGTTTTTTATACAAATCTATTTTTAGATAAAATCAGATAACTGTAAAACTTACAGATTAGCTTTAAATATTATCAACGATAAAAACTACTGTTTAGAAGGTGATTGTCTATGGCTAAAAACAAGAAAAAAAAGAAGACAAAAAACGCTCCCAAAGAAATACCTATCCTCTGGGTCAATATAGTTGAACCAATCTATTAAAAAAAAAAGAGAGAAAAAATGAATTATTTTTTTGTGGAAGTAGTTTTCTATTCGATTATCCCGTATGCTCTTTTGCCCTCTGTATCTTTCTGATACAATTCTTTTATGTCTTTCTGCATTTTTTTAGGATATCCATCTGGGAAGTCTATGCATCCTCTGCAGCAGTCAAACCCTATTGCTTTTTTTAGATCTCCAACGGCGTTATAGGCGAGTGAATCAGCTCCGATTTTGTTTTTTATTTCATCCCATTCTCTTAGTTCACCGTTTCCGTCACGGGCGATAAATTCTTTTTTGCTACGCATGTCTATACCAAGATAACAAGGAGCTATCAACGGCGGACAGCCTATACGAACATGTACTTCTTCAGCTCCTGCGTCTCGGGCTCCTTTTACAAGTTTAGTCATATTGGTCCCGCGGACCATTGAGTCATCTACCAGGATTACTTTTTGTCCACCTAAAACCGATCTGATGAAAGCAAGTCCTTCCTCTACCACTTGATCGCGACTTTCCTGTGTCTGCTGGATGAAGCTTCTTTCGTCTTTATCTTTCATAAGTCCTTCATCCAAAGGTATACCTGATTCACGTGAATATCCCACTGCGTAGCGTCTACCAGATTCAGGAACTGGAACAACAATATCCGCATCAACAGGATAGTTTTTAGCGAGCATCTTCCCAAGATCAAGCCGGGTGTTATGAACTGAACGTTTTTTGATACGGCTGTCAGGTTTGGCGAAATAGACAAATTCAAACATACAGGGTTTCTCAGTTTTTTCTATTATTTGTTTTTCATAGATGTTGCCTTCAGGATCAATAACTATAACTGACCCCCCCGGGATGTCTTTGACGTATTCGAAACCGATTTTTTTGAAAACACGTGTCTCAGATGTTAAACAATATAAACCATTTTTTTCACCTAAAACCAACGGTCGTATTCTGTAGGGATCTGTCATAGCGAAAAGATAAGGGTTTCTACCAGAATCAGCGAGGAAAATCGCTGAATAGCTGCCTTTGGCTATATCCATCGTCTCAGAGCAGGCATCAAAAATAACTTCAGGAGTTATCTCTTTTTTATATAAACGATCCGCGATTGGTAGAAGTAGACACTGGATGTCACATTCGGTACGAGGTGTCCTATCAGTTTGTTCACCTATCTCTTTGCAGTTGTAGATGTTTCCGTTATGTACTGCAACGAGAAACGGGTTTACCAGATATTCAGGTTGGGCATTCTTTTTCAGAGATTCAAGGTCGTCTAACCCTGCTGTAGAATAACGAGTGTGCCCAAGTCCTACGTTCCCTGGTGTGTTAATCTTTTTGTCTTCATCAAAAACTTCTCTTACTAACCCAGCATCTTTATACACATGTATGTTTCCATCATAGGTAAGTTTACCCGCAGAAGATTGACCACGATGTTGTATGGAAAACAAACTATGATATATAAGGCTAGATACTGGTTTATCTCCAATAATTCCAACTATGCCACACATGGTAGAAACACCAATGAAAAAAGAGTTATTTATAGGTTTTTTAATAAACCAAGTTTAATGTAATTACAGAACATGTTTTTTGCGTCTATAAAGACAGTTCTTTTTCGATTACTTGTGTAGTAGTCTTCTTTACCCCTTTGATCATCTGGATTTTATTAGTAACCTTTAATAATTGATCCAGATTTTTGACTTGTACTCTAACTACGATGTCGAATTCACCAGCTACAACTGATATCTTAGCGATTTTTTCGATTTTTCTCATCTCATATATTGCCTTACTGGAATCACCCGGCTCCATTGAAATCAATATATAGGCGTTAATCATAATTCTCAATTACTCCTTTTAATTCTCAACCCGGAGCAGAGTTGAATATATAAATTTAACTGCTAGAGTTTTTAAATGTTTACTAAAAATAGAAGAGAATGGTTTATTATTTTTTGTTCTGTTTGAAAATGTCGTAGGCCTTATCAGGAGAAGCATTATTGTGAACTATTGAATTCACTGCTTTTATCATAGCTACTGGATCCTTACTCTGAAAGATGTTTCGACCCATGTCGACTCCAGCAGCTCCTGTTTGTATTGCATCATATGCCATCTGAAGTGCATCTTTTTCTGGTTGTTTCTTACCTCCTGCTATAACGATGGGAACTGGACAGGTGTCAACAACTTGCTCAAAGTTGTCACAGTAATATGTTTTAACTATATGGGCACCAAGTTCTGCAGCCATCCTGGATGCTAAACTAAGATAGCGGGCGTCTTTTTTCATGTCTTTACCTACGGCTGTAACCGCTAAAACAGGTATACCATATATTTCCGCCATATCTATATATTCAGTCATCCCTAACAATGTGTCTCGTTCAAAATCTGCTCCTACCATTATAGAGTATGCCACACCGGACACATTCAAACGTATAGCATCCTCCATAGATACAACAGTTCCTTCATGAAGAAGTTCAGGGCCTACTATGCTTGTTCCGCCTGAAACTCTTAAAACGATAGGTATGTCGGTTGTATCAGGAATATAATTCCGTAAAGCTCCTCTTGTTAGCATCAACGTATCTGCATGTGGCAACAACGGTTCCACTACTTTTTTTATGTTTTCTAAACCAGTTGTTGGCCCCATGAAATATCCGTGATCTACAGCTAGCATAACTGTTCGTCCATCTTCCGGGTTAATAATATTTGAAAGCCTGTTTTTCATTCCCCAATCCATAAAAAATCATTGCCTCCGGTATATTTTATTGAAGTTTAATATAAGGTTTGTATTTAAATGATTTTGTAATTAAAGAAGTTGGGAAATCTTTTAATTGAGGATTCCATTACTCTTTCTGCATTTAAGGGAGGCGAAATTAATAATGTCAATAGTTGAAGATTTTGAACCGGGAGTATTATGGAAACATTTTGATGAAATTAGGAAGATACCTCATTGTTCCAAACATGAGGAAAAAATTCGTGAATATATAGTTGATTTTGCTGAGGAACATGATCTAGACTATAAAGTTGATGACATCGGGAATGTAGTTATCAAAAAACAAGCAGACCCTGGAATGGAAGACAAACCTATCGTTGTTCTTCAAGGACATATGGATATGGTCTGTGAAAAAAATAATGATGTCGACCATGATTTCTCTAAAGATCCGATAAAACTCGAGAAAGACGGTGACGTTCTTAAAGCAAAAGGAACCACCCTCGGTGCAGATAACGGAATTGGTTTAGCTGCGTCTCTCGCTGTTTTAGAAGAAGAAAATTTAGAGACAGGGAGGATAGAGGCTTTATATACAGTAGATGAAGAAACAGGTCTTACCGGTGCATTTGCTTTAAGCGAAGACATGTTAGAGGGAGACATAATGCTTAATTTGGATAGCGAAGAATTCAATATCATAACTGTAGGTTGCGCAGGCGGAGGAGACACAGAGATAACTTTACCAATTGAAAAAGAAAAAATCTCTGAAAATATGACTGGTTTAAAAATATCTGTATCCGGATTGAAAGGCGGACATTCTGGGATAGATATACATGAACAAAGAGGGAACGCAATAAAGATTATCTCCCGGATGTTATGGAAAACTATACAAGGAAATGGTGTAAGAATAACTACTCTGAAAGGTGGAGATAAACACAACGCTATACCTCGAGAGGCAGAAGCAACAATATCTGTAGGGGAAGACAAAAAAGAGGAGACTATAAAACAGTTGGAAGACGAAAAAGAAGATATAGCTGATGAATTAAAGCCTATAGACCCAGATTTGAAAGTTGATATAGAGGAGGTTAAACCGGAGAAGGGGGCTCTTAAACTGGATTCGCAGAGTAAGTTGATAAATCTGCTTAACGGCTTACCACATGGAGTAGAAAAAATGAGCTATGACATCGAGGGTTTAGTTCAAACTTCTACAAATCTTGCAAAAGTAACTGTAGAGGAAGATAAAGCTGAGATACTATTGAGTTCGAGAAGTTCTATAATGTCTGAGCTACATGCCTTACGTGCTAAAATACGTTCTATCGCTAACCTCACAGGGGCTGAAATTGAAGAGGAAGACCCATATCCTGGATGGAAACCTGATATGGACTCCGAACTACTAAAAAAATCTAAAAAAGTTTTCAAAGATATGTTTGATGAAGAACCTGAAGTTGAGGCCATACACGCAGGGTTAGAATGCGGCATTATAGGAGAAAAATACGATGGAATGGATATGATTTCCATTGGCCCAACTATAAAGGCACCACACTCTCCTGATGAAAGAGTTTATATTAGCACTGTAAAAAAATTCTATGATTATCTAGTTGAAATCCTAAAGGAGATATAACTCCCTCCTCGGTTTTCTTTACTCTTCAACAATTAACAGAAATATAGGTTAATTCAAGGGAGTCCATAATATTTCCTTACTTTGGAAAAACAACCTATATTGTGTGAGGAAAAGGATTTGAATAACTTGAAAAAATCTGAGGTAAAAAATCTAGATAAAAAATATCTTGATAGAATTAAAGATGTTTCTTTTAAACCTGTTTTTATTTTAGGTTTCCATAGATCTGGTACTAGTATCCTATATAAAATGATACAATCGACAGGTAAATTCAACAGCGTAACCACATATCACGTCCTAAAGTACAACAGGTTGATACATAACCATGTAAAAGGTTTAGAACAACAAATTAAGGAGGAATTAAACAGATATTTTGCCGATAAAGACAGAGGTATAGACCGGTTAGATATGAACGCTGATTTACCTTTGGAATATGCTTTTTTGATCAATGGAGGTTATCTTTTTAGTAGTTTAACAGAAAAAAATTTTGATGTTTTTTTAGAGATGTGTAAAAAGATTCAATATGTTGATGGTAGAGATAAAAAATTGTTGTTGAAAAACCCTTGGGATTTTTCTAATTTTCTTTTCATAAAAAAACATTTGCCAGAGGCAAAGTTTGTTTTTATTCATCGTCATCCTCTGCCAGTGATGAACTCGTCTATGAAGGCTCTCAGGGTTTTAGCAGAGGAAGAAACTGTTTATTCAGATATAATATCGCCAATTGCTAAAAAACTTAGAAGAAACCCAATTTTATCTGTTTTTGCGGATTGTCTACTTTTTAGATATTTTCCACTTGCATTGATTCTTATTGTTGAACATCATGCAAAAGATAGTCGTCGATTTGTGAAGAATATTAGACATTTGGATAAAAGCGATTATGTGAACATTAAATACGAAGAGCTCTGTGAAAAACCTGCTGAGACTATGGGTAGAATAGTAAATCTTCTAGATTTAGAGGAGGATAATCTTGAAAGATTCAATGAATTTATTGAACCAAGAGATTTATCTATTTCAAAAGATGTCAAAATGATGGAGGGATATATCATGAAAAGGATGAAGTCATATTGTAGATTTCTTGGATACTCTAAAGAAAAAGTGGATTAAAAAAATGTGTTTTTTTTATAGGAAGAATGTCTTGATTATCATGAATAGTCCGATAAAGGCAATTATTAATCCTGCGATTCTAGAAAGTTTTTCCTCATCTATTCTATGTGCAAAGTTAGAACCTATCAATGCCCCTGTAGCTGCTCCTACCCCAGCTATTACTACTATGATAAAGTTTATTTCTCCGCCAAGTGAATGACTGATAGCGCCTGTTCCCGCAATAAAAATCATCATAATCATAGACATACCTACAGATTCACGGAAACCATAACCCATAACAAAAATTAACACGAAAGCTATCATTCTACTACCGCCGAGACCGATAAAACCACTTATAAAACCAACTATAATCCCTAAAAATACAAAAGAGAAAGTTTTGTGTCTCTTAAAATATTGAAAATCTAGTTTACTATGTAAATAATCAACATTTTTTCTTACACCTTTTATCACAAAATTTACCCCAATAAAAATGAGAGCAACACCTATCAAAACTTTTAACCCAAATTCAGGTGTAGATGAAGTAAATTGACTACCGATAAGCGCCCCTATAACACCAAAAAGAGGGAGTAACAACGTTGGTCTAATCTCAATATCTTCGTTTTTAAGATAAATTAATCCCGCAACAACGCCGATGATGCAATCTACGGTGAGACTTGAGCCTATAACCTTGTAAGCAGAATATCCAAAAAAGATTGTTAAAAAGGGAATGAGTAATGTGCCGGAGGTTCCTGCTGCCGTACTTACAAAAACTCCTACCCCCATAGCGAAAAAAACAAGAATCAAAATTTCAATGATGCTGTCTAACATAGTCTATTTCCAAATGAATAAAATCGTCATTCTACAAAGTTTTTATTATAATATCAAATTCTAACCTTCTATAATATTTGGTCAAAAAAAACAGGTTTTAGACCATAAGGAGACTGTATCTACTATTTTTCCAAAATATTCAATAACTGCATGAGTATTTCTCTATGAAACCATAAAAAACGCGGGTGTGATCTAGCGGTTATGATCTTGGCTTCCCAAGCCAAGTACCCGGGTTCAAATCCCGGCACTCGCATATAAAAATATGTGGTAGAGGTGAAAGAAATCAGTAAAGAAGATATAAAAGTTGGAGATAGAATTGAGTTGAAAGACATCGAGGATAATTTAACAAAACTTAAAAAAGGAGATAAAGGGACTGTTTTTAAAATAGATGAAGAGCAAGACCTTATATGGGTTGAATGGGACAACGGTGAAAAACTTGCATTGATTAAAGGTGTCGACAAATATAAAAAAGTAAAAAATAATGGTTAGAAAAAGGAGGATGATAAATTTTGAAACTACTTTTGATTAGTAACTCCAAGCTTCATGGCGGAGGATATTTGGATCATTGTGCAGATGAGATACAAAAATTTTTAGAAAATGTTAGCGATGTTTTATTTATACCCTATGCAAGACCAAGCGGGATGACACATGATGAATACACCAACATAGCTAGGGAAAGATACAAAAAAATGGGTTTTGAGCTAACAGGTATACATCAACATTCCGACTCTGGGGAAGCAGTAGAAAACGCAGAGGCGATTTTTATTGGAGGAGGAAATACTTTTGTTTTGTTGAAACAGCTATATGAAAACGACTTGATAAAAAAGATTAGAAAACAAGTAAAAAAAGGCACACCTTATATTGGCACAAGTGCGGGATCGAACGTGGCATGTAGAAATATTAAGACAACAAACGATATGCCAATAGTTTATCCTCCAAGTTTTGATGGATTAAACCTTGTTCCATTTAATATTAATCCACACTATATCGATCCAGACCCAAGTAGTAAACATATGGGTGAAACACGGGAAACAAGGATAGAAGAATTTCATCATTATAATGACGAATATGTCGTCGGTTTAAGAGAAGGAGCTATGCTTCACGTTGTTGATGGTGAAATAGTTTTGAAAGGATCAACTGGTGCAAGAGTTTTTAAAAACAACAAAAAACCTGAGGAATACAAACCAGAGGATTCACTTGATTTTATTATGAAGGAATAAAAAAAGTTTCATCAGCTTTTTTAGCTTTATAGGGATTAGGATGAAACTGTTAGAATAGGGTTTGTTGTTTTATTATGTCGTCAAGATTGTCATATTTTTTAAGAGCTTTTTCTACTCGGTTTTCACTGAATTGATGTCTGTCGCAAAGAATTTCTTTTGTTTTTTCTTTATCTGGTAGACTCCATTTTAAACTGTAATCCTCATTGATCTCTGGTTCTAAAAATATTTTCCGTATTTGTTTTATTTCTTCAAAAGTTGGGGCATTAGAATCTCCAAGGTTTGCTATTACGTTTTCGGCGTTTCCATTTTTCTTTATTAGTTTAAGAGCAGTTTTTGGACCGATGCCTTTGATGCCTTCATTGAAATCTGTACCTATCAGAATAGCCATGTCTACTAATTGTTCCCTACTTATCCCTAGTTTTTTTAGGTTTGGTTTAAGTTTAACTAATTCTGGTGTAATCTTCACATATGATTTTTTACCAGGTAGTTTTCTTCTACCAGATGAAGTAAGATTTTTCACTAAAACAGGAGTTCCTATCAGTAAACAGTCATAGTCCTGAGAGCCAACAGCATGGGCATCTCCTTGTTTTACGATGTAACTAGCTTGTGCTTCACCTTCACCTGGTGCCTGAATATAGGGTATACCGAGCGAATCTAGGAGTTTTTTACTTTGCTCAACTATTTCATCTGTGACTTTAGACGTTTGTTGAGCTTTTGTACGAGCTTTTTCAAGGTCTCCTTCTTCTAAAGCCTTCTGGTATTCTTCTTCAGCCACAATTTTACGTTTTCTGCGTTCTTCTAAAGTTTTTGCTTTTAAAAGATGGGGTTCACCATCAAAAATATAGACTGGTTTTATATGAGATTCCACCAGACTCCCTGTCCGGTATAATATTCCAGAAAGATGAGAGGTGATTCTTCCTTTGGAATCCTTCAACGGGTTTCCATCTCTCCCTCTTATTATAGATAGAAACTGATGTAATACGTTGTGTGCATCGATAGCTATAACTCTATTTTGTAGGTCTTTGAATGAGATTTTTTGTCTATCGAATAAACTACCGATGTCAACTCCCATAACAGCTATCTCCCAAACAACTTAGAGAGTTATGTACAACTACGGTTAAAAGATTTTGTCTAAAATCAAAAAGAATTTTACCGTAATTTTAAAGAAGGAGCTGATGTTGCTCTTTTAATCAATGAAAAAAAATCTTATCTCAATGTTGGACGTAAAGGACAATCTTCAGGATGTAATCAATCTAGGTATAGATTTGAAAAGAAAAAATAAAAACGGAGAAAAAACTCATTATTTAAAAGAAAAAACACTCGGTATGATTTTTGAAAAAAGTAGTACTCGCACAAGGGTTTCTTTTGAGACAGGGATGACAAAACTTGGTGGACACGCGATATTTTTAGGTAAAAACGATATACAATTAGGGCGAGGGGAAACTATAGAAGATACTGCTATTGTTTTATCACGTTATGTAGACATAATAATGTATAGAGCGATGAAAAACGAGGATATGAAAGAACTTGCAAAACATGCCACAGTTCCAGTAATAAGTGGATTAGATGACAAAGAACACCCCTGCCAGGTTATCACTGATTTGATGACTATAAAAGAGGAAAAAGAGAAACTAGAAGAATTAAAATTTGTTTATCTTGGTGATGGTCAAAGCAATATGGCTCACTCTTATTTGTTAGGATGTGGAATAGCAGGGATGGATGTAAAAATTGTTTCACCAAAAGAATATTGGCCAGATGATTTTTTTGTTAAGGAAGCTGAAAGATTTGGAGTGGAAGTAGAAGTTACTGATAAAGTAAAAAAATCCACAAAAGATGCAGATGTAATCGCTACTGACACCTGGGTGAGCATGGGCGACGAAGAGGAGAAACAACAACGTCTAAAAGATTTTAAAGGATACACCGTGAACAAAGATTTGATGAGTATTGCTAACTCTGATGCAATATTTATGCATTGTTTACCTGCTTATTATGGCTACGAAGTCACGAAAGATGTTGCACATGGACCTCAAAGCGTTATTTTTGATGAAGCAGAGAACCGTATGTGGACTCAGATGGCTATTATGGTATCTTTGTCAGAATAGAAAAACCAAAAAAAATACAAAACTTATTTCTACTTAGGGGAACATTCGTTTTTTTTAAACCTCTTTGACAGGCGGTGCAAAAAATTATGAAGATAAAGAAATACAGAAAAATATCTTTTATTTTATTAGTAACAATACTTGTCATTTTTTGTTTTAATTTTCAGACGGTGAAAGCGGAAAATACGATTAAAACAATTTATGTAGATGGAAACGCAGACCAACATGGAGATGGAACACAATCTAATCCTTTTAAAACTATTCAGAGTGGTATAGATAACGCATCAGCTGGAGATACAATATATGTAAAAAAAGGGACATACTATGAAAACCTACTGATAGAAAAAAATATAACTCTTACAGGTGAACATAGAAACAATACCATTATTGATGGAAGCGGATCAGGTAATGTAATAAAAATTTCATACGCTAAACATATAAACATTAGTGGTTTCACTGTCCAAAACAGTGGAAGTAATACTTACGATGCAGGGCTTTATCTATCCCACTGTAAATATGGCAACATCTCCTCTAACAACATCATAGAAAACTCCTGTGGAGTATACAGCAAATATTCGGATTTTAATAACTTTTCAAAAAATCTTTTTGTTTCAAACAAAGAATATAGTTTATACCTTAGCTCACTCTCAGGAAACAACAAGATATATAGCAACAAGATTTCTTCAAATAAATATGGGGTGAGGATAAAAGGTTCCCGCTGGAACATGATTTATAAAAATATTTTTAGGGAGAACAGCGAAATAGGTATGTATTTCTGCTGTGGATCCTCAGATAACACCGTTTTTCTAAACGTTTTTGAACAAAATAATCAACAAGGCGAAGGGTACTTAGGGAATAACCAATGGGATAACGGCAGCATAGGCAACTATTGGAGTGATTACAATGGAACCGATGAAGACAAAGATGGAGTAGGAGACACGGCATATATTGTTGAGGAGGAGGCAAAAGACAATTATCCGCTAATGGAAAAACCAAAAATAGAAATATTTGAAGAGCCCCCTGTTGACATCAAAAAGAAAAAAGATAAAGGCTGGTTGACACCTGGATTCGAAATTATGATAGTTTTCTTAGCAGCATCTATCATGGTTTTAATATGGAAAAATAGAAGAATAAACTAAACTTTTTATATTCGACAAAGATATTAAACAATAACATTTAGAGGAAAAAGAAAAAATGGAAGAAGAAGATCAGAAAAAAATCCTAGAGGATTTTAAAAAAGCAGATATCGAAGAGAAACTGAATATGTGGTTTTACGCCGTAGAACAAGAAGGAATCTGGGAAGAAATGCTAGATGAAATGTCGAAGATCGCCAGGAAACAAAAAATAAAAGAATTAAGACAATAAAAAGGTATCATCTTATGGAAGAAAAAAGTAAAGAAGAGTTTCTTGAAGAATTTAAAAAAGCAGATGGAGGAAAAAAACTAGATATGTGGGATTTTGCATTATCTCAACAGGTAGGATGGGAAAATATCATAGCTGGAATGCAGAGAATAGCTCAAGAACAAGGCGTAGATAAAAAACTTGATAAACGTATAAAAGAAGAGATGGAAAAAGCTGAGGAAAAAATAGAAGAAAGCAGCTAAAAAAATATATTTTTTGTTATTTTAATATACGTTTTCATAGTTTACTATTATCTCATTGGCAACCGTCCATGAAGACAAATTTTTGTTACAAATCGATAAAACTTTGTCTGTTAAACTCTGAATATTATTTTTATAACTATCTTTTGGGAAGCCACCTATTACACAAAGAACATCGTCCATGTTTTTTTGTTTTAAATCATTGAAATAAGCTGGTAGATTGACTTGTTTTCCTTTTGTAGAAAAACCTATCTTTATATCTGCAGAGGATTTTTCTATAATATCTTCCAAAGTTTGATTTTCATTTATATAAAGTAGTGGTTTCTCCTTATTAGGCACATATTTTTTTTCAAATAGTTGCTCCATAAGACCGATAAAGCGGTTATAATCTCGCATTATACGGGTTTCAGGAGTGACATATATTGCTTCATCGTTTCTAGTATGGATAACTGTCTTTAGCTTGTCTTGTTTGTTTAAGATGGATTCCAAGGTGTTGATTAGAAAAAAATGAAGGATGTCTGGTCGTCCACGTCTATATCCTTCTTTTATTTTTTTCATAGCTGAATGGTGATAACTTGAGTTTAAAATAATTTCATTAGGTTTTTTACCTCTTTTTTTCGCAGAAGATTTTACATCAGGATGAAACAATATTTTTTTGGGAATTTGTTCTATTTCTGTTTCAGCAAGTACTAACGTTAACATAGTTCAACCAAAAATTATTTTTTAGCTTAGAATCTCCGATAGTTGATCTTTCTTGTTTGCATATTTTATCTCCTGTGCTATGCGTCTCCCAGTACTAAGATCTGGTTGTATGAGCTCTGCATAAGGGCTACCAGAGATATATGGGTTGGTACCTGCTACGATACGCGCTGAGATTTCGAATACTTTGAATTCCAGGCTTTCAGTGACTACTGTCTCAAGGCAGAAACTGCCTATTATACCGCCGAATAAATCAAGTGATTTTTTAACTACGGCTTCACCCATCTCAAAAACTTTAGGAAGAAGTGATTCACGTATAACTATAGGTATATTACCAGTTACAACGAAAGTTGGATGGATACCTACTTCTTCTAATTCAGCAATAGAACCAAGACGTTGAACTTCATCGATAGTGGTTTCGTCACGTCTATCTATGGATAATAGTTGAATGCTGCCTTTGCCTCCATCTATTTTATAGGCATTTTTTTGTATAGGTGAATAGAAATAGTGGAGATAGTAACGTGTACCTAAAACAAATTCCTGTATGGTATACTTTTTATCAGGGTTAACTCTTCTTTTAAATTCTTCATAGGTTTTAGCTATAAAAAATCCTTTACCGCCTTTAGCTCCATGATATTTAACAATAACAGGTTGTTCAATGAAATGTGGATCTTTTATTTCACGCGGCATTGTTAAACCAGCATCCACGAGCCAATCTCGTTCTTTAGATCGATCAGACTCCCACATTAAAACATCGCGATTACCAAAAGTAGGTAGATCTAGTTTCAAAAAGTTGTCAGCACCTAAGTATTCTACAAATGAACCATGAGGTATAACTATACAGTTTCTATCCTGGAGTTCATCGGTGTAATCCATGATTTCTTTATAATCATCAACCATCAAAAACTCATCAGGTTTACCCTGTGGGAACGCGTCATAAAATTTTTTTCGTTGTTCACCCACTGCGATACCTAAAGTTTTAAAACCTTCTTTTTTAGCTCCATTAAAAAGTTGAAGGCTAGAATGAGAACAAACAGTACAAATCGTCAAATCGTCTTTATCATAATCTGCAAGCATGCCTTCAATATCTACTTTCGCCATAAATATGACACCCTTGCAGTCCCTTTATGAAAAGAGGTTTTTTATTAGTTTCGATTAAAAATTAAAAAATAGGTATCTGGATAACATTTGTACAACAACACCTTTTAAACTTCAGATACAAACCATATATTCGATAAAAGATGATGATTGTTGGACAAGTATCCGGAAAAACAGAGGCGAAAGAAATTTCTTTTATAGCAAAACTTTTTGTTGTCGGTCAAAGAGCTAAAGAATTAGCTCATGGAAAAGAAAAAAACTAAAATATTATACTATGGTGGGATTCCGCCAGTTATATATTAATTTTTTAGAGAGCACTAACTGTTTTTTAGAGATAAAGTTTAACTAGAAGAGGTTCTTTTAAGAAAAAATAGGGTGTAAATAGAGATTGGTTAAGCTAACTTTCTACGGTGGAGTTGGACAAATAGGTGGAAATAAAATCCTTCTTCAAGATGATGATACAAAAATTTTTTTAGATTTTGGAATGAATTTCAAAGAACATAACGATTATTTCACAGAATACATGCCACCTAGAAAATGCAACTGTATAAAAGATTTAATACAATTAGGTCTTCTCCCGGATTTAAAAGGTATTTACAGAAGAGATTATTGTAAACATATGGGGCTCGACTATAAGGAGGAAAACGCTGTAGACGGTGTGCTAATAACACATAGCCATATGGATCATGTCGGTTATGTACATTTTCTAAGACGAGATATACCAGTTTATGCAAGTGGTGAAACAAATGCAGTGATGGAATTATTTACTAGAACTGGAACCGCAGGATTCGAAGAGTTTACCACGTTTAAACCCACATTTAAATTAATCCCTAAAAAAAGAGGAGATGGTTTAAAGAGAAGAGATGCAAGAGATGGAGTAAAAAAGAGAGATATAGAAGAATTTGAATTCGGAGAGAAGTTCAAAATCGGTAGTCTAGAAATCGAGCCTTACAGGGTAGACCATTCTCTTCCAGGGGGCACAGGGTTTATAATACATACCAGTGAGGGATCGATTATATATACTGGAGATTTAAGATTTCATGGTCGACATCATGAATGGAGCAATGATTTTGTTGAAAAAGCTGCAGAATCAGAACCAAAGATTATGTTATCTGAAGGAACAAGAATAAAAGAAAAACAGGCGAGAACAGAGAATTATGTTCAAAAAGAAAGTACAAAATATATACACGGACAGAAAGGATTAGCCATAGTTAACTTCCCTATAAGGGATACAGAGAGGCTATTAACGTTTTACAACACCGCAATAAAAAATGATAGAAAACTTGTAATAGAATACAGACAAGCTATGTTGCTTGATTTGATGAAAAAATATAACGTGGAGAGACTCCCTGCGTCAGATGATGAAAATATAAGGATTTTTTATCCAAAAAAAAGCTGGGGGCTGATCGGAAGAAATGATTTCCCAGAAGATCAGATAGAAAAAGATTATAGTTCCTGGGAAAAAACATATCTCTCCAAGGATAACATAATCGATGCTAGAGAGATAAGAGAAAATCAAAAGGATTTTGTTATGTTTATGAATTACTTCCAGCTTAACAACCTACTGGATATTAAACCAAAAGAAGAGAGTGTACATATAAGAAGTATATGTGAGCCTTTCTCTGAAGAGATGAAACTTGATCAGAGGAGGATAGACAACTGGTTGAAAATGCTTGGTTTGTATCCCGAGCGGAGAATACATTCTTCAGGACATGCATCTGGCCCAGCTATATTTGAAATGATAAAGAAAATAAATCCAAAGCAGTTGTTCCCAATTCATACAGAACAGCCCGGGATGTTCAAAAAACTTGATGTAGAAACGACGATGACTAAGGAAGGAAAAACGTATAAACTATAACTTCTTATAGATAGTGTATCCTTAAAAAAACAGAGTTAGAATGTTTTTCATAAAAAAATCGGGAGGAAAAATTTCAGATGTCAGATTTGTACAACTATGGAAAAAAAGAGGAACAGACTATGATCAAAGCCGATACTGGTAAACGAGAAAAACAAAAGTTTATCGAAGATTTAAATGAAGGAGATGTTACAAACGATTTTTATGCTGTTAAAATTAAAAATCCGCCGCGTCCATACAAAAAAGGAACCTGGTTTAGTTTTATAGCTGCTGATAAAACCGGTGAGATAAGTGTAAAATTTTGGGGTGGAGAAAATAAGGATCACGTTAAACGGTTGTATGATAGTTTCAACGTTGGAGATGTCGTCTTTATAAGGGGAGGGAATGTTGAAAAATATGAAGATAAACCTCAGATTAGTATAAATGAGAAAAAGGGTGGAATCCGTCGTTGTAGCCCAGATGAATATGATGTATCAAATTTTGTTCAATCATTGGAATCTGAAAAAATTCAGAATCTTTTGGATGAAGTGACAGCTGAGATAGACAAAGTTGAAAACAAGCAGCTGAATAAACTTCTGCATGTGTTTTTTGACGACTCTGAGTTTATAGAAGATTTTAGACAGAGTCCTTCAGCGATTACACATCATCATAACTATGTCGGCGGCAACCTTGAACATACGGTTAGCGTTATAAAACTCTGTAAAAAAATCTGTGAAACTTATCCAGGTATAAACAAAGATTTGTTGATTGCCGGAGCGATACTACATGATGTTGGAAAAATAAAAGAGTATAGAGCTACGACAACTGTAGACAAAACCTCAATGGGTAACTTCATAGGGCACATCGTTTTAGGTGACCGTTGGATAAGGGAGAATATAATGGCGATGCGGCAGAGAGGAGAAGAGTTTGATGAGGAGTTAGAGACGCATCTGTCCCATATGGTTTTGAGTCATCATGGAAAATATGAATATGGAAGTCCTCGTCTACCTAAAACTATAGAGGCGTGTATTCTCCATCAGGCCGACAATATGGATGCTCAAATCAAAAATTTTATTCAGACTCTTGAAGAAGGGCGTCAAATGTTCGAGGAAGAATGGGGTTTTATATGGGATTCGGAAGAAGGAAGGAAGAGACCGTTTTATCTTAGAGAGGACTACTAAAAGTATTAATATCTATTATATCATATTTTTTTGAGAGGAGAAAAATTGAAGAGAGAAATAATTGAAATCCTTTGCTGTCCGAAATGTAAAGGTTCGTTAAAACTTACTGTTAACGAAGAGGAAGAAGATGAAATAATAACGGGTAGTCTGAAATGTAAAAACTGTGATAACAGCTACCCTATAGATGAGGGTATACCTAACTTTCTACCGAAGAAAAAATAATATTTTTTTATTCTTCTTTTTTCATGAAATTTTTGACGTCATTTAGAAAATTTTTTGATTCTTGTAGATCACGTATATATTTTTTGAAACGAGATGCTCGTCTATCAAGTATAACCGCTACTCCACGATCTGTTTCATCTCGGATAAGTCGACCTATACTCTGTAAAAGTTTACGAGCTGTAGGCGCCTCAACTGTATATTCCCATCCTTTGTTGAATTTGAGATCATAATATCGTTGTAATCCTCTTTGACGAGCAGTAGGTTTGGGATAGGGGATGCCTACTATTACTGCAATCTCCAATTCCTCAGCTGGAAAATCAAGTCCTTCGCTGACGCGGCCACCCATAACCGAAAACATAGCAGCACAGTTTTCATCGCCACTAGACTCCTTAAAATCTGAGACTA
>JAZKSG010000018.1:0-27410 GCA_036626215.1 Thermoplasmatota archaeon | reverse complement strand
GTGCAGATGGTCAGCACGTAAACAGTCAACTGAAATAAGGATAATATTTTTACCGTCATTTTCGTTTTTTTTTTTCATTCTTTGTTTCCCCTCTATTTTTTAATTATAACACCCAAAAAAATATTCGCATAATTTTTCATTTATTTTCTTTTTATATATTTATGTTTTCCATTACGATTAGGAGATATATCATCAACGTAATCAAAAGTAATTTCAACATCACCCAGTTTTCCAATTAAATTTGATTTGATATAATCCTTATAATCGCTGTCATATCCCTCCTCTTTTACAAGTTTTAGTTCAATATCTTTTACGTCCTTCTGAATTATTTGGAAATTACTGACTTTTTTAAAATTATTCAGAATAAATGACAACTCTGGAAGAAAAACTTTCTCTCCATTTAGAGATAGAAGATATTGATTATTACGATAAACAGGTAAATTATGTTCGGGTTTCATCAAATGAAGACTTCTACCACATTGACAGACTTCATCAGACAAAACTCCTATATCGCCAATGTCGTATCTTATAAAAGGCATTACATAATTTGTTAGATCAGTCAAAAGAATATGGCCTCTTTCACCCGGATTAACCCTCTCATTATTATCATCAACTATTTCCATGATGACATTTTCAGATGTCAAATGATAACCATTATGCTCTGGACATTCAAATGCTACAGCCCAAACTTCTGATGTTCCATAAATATCATAAACTTCACAATCAAAAAAATCCTTGATAAAACTTCTTTGCTGTTTTAGAAGTAAATTATCCGTATTTAAAAATATATCAATATCAACTTTTTCGTTTCTTGCCTTTAGAGCCTTAATCAACCTGCAGGTGCCTGATGCTGTACCATAAAGAACGCGACGATCATATTTTTTCATTTTAGATAAAAAAACTTCAAAATTATCTGTATCC
Source organism: Thermoplasmatota archaeon (assembly GCA_036626215.1). Lineage (GTDB taxonomy): Archaea > Thermoplasmatota > E2 > DHVEG-1 > DHVEG-1 > JAZKSG01. Next base: position 26,489 of record JAZKSG010000018.1, on the reverse strand, counting down.
AACTGAATAGGACTTAACTTTATGGTTTTAGAAAAATAGTATTTTAGTTTTTTCCAAAACTTTTTCTCCCACTCAATATCATAATCTGCCCCAAGTAGATAATAAAATTTTTCATTCAAATAGTCGATACTATACCATTTGTATGCCCTTATCTCCGCTGCAATAGCTCTATTGATAGTATCCCGATCCCTATAAATCCTAAGGCGTTCCCCCGTCGTAGCTCCACTTGTAAAATCTTTCATTAATCTACCTTTTTTGCTAGATTTTGAAACCAGTCCGTCTAAATTGTTTTTTACCGAATCTCTTCTTTGTATTGGAACTTTAACCAAATCGTCATAGGTTTTTATATCAGATGATTTTAAATTATTTTTTTTAAAAAGATCATGAAAGTATGGAATGTTTTCGTATGAATGCTTTATCAAAAACTCCAATCTTTTATTTTGTATCTTTTCTATTTCATCTTTACTGTAAAATTGAGATTTTTCTAATTCTTTGAGATATTTAACATAACTCAAATTTATCAACACCAAAAAATATAATAACACTAAATTTCTCTCAAAGCTTTGAGATGTATTAATTCAATATCCTCTTCATCTTCTACACTAAGATTTTTTAATTTTATTAAGTGATTATTACCAATTAATACTATAATTTTTTTAAAAAATCTAGCATTTCTTCTGATTTCATTATACATATATTCATTTCTCTTATCAATCAAATATTTTTTCAGAACCGGAAAACGTTTTTCAGATTCATTAGATTTTTTCATTTTTTCTTCTGAAAAAAACAATTTTTTAAAAACCTCAATTAGAACCTTTATCTTCTCAGAAAAACTGATATTTTTTTCTACTTCTGAATAGATCTTTTTTTTGTCAATATCAATAGGAATTATTTCAAAATCTAAATTCTTGGATAGCTTATAAACTAATTTAGAGTCCCACATTCTGTCAACTGATGCAACTTTCTGAGATTTATCTTTATAAAGTGATAACAATTTGAAAGTTAAAGGAATATCTGAAAAATAGGAGCTTACTTGTTCTTCTGTTAACTGTCCTGTAATAATTTTAAAACTAAGCTCGTCAAGTTCAACACAGATCGCATCTGGTTTAAATGAATATATTATTTTTTTAAGCTGGTCATCCCGTTTTTCTGTGTGGTCAATACCTATAATTTTAATCATATTCATCTTCTTTTAATAAAATCAATCAATGCCGTAGCAAGCAAGTCAAAGTTTCTTTTTATGATTTTTTCTGAGGTTTCCCTCTGTAGATTTCTAAAAGTGTCTTGAGAAGTACCATAATTGGGTATATTGTTATGATTTAGTATGTATCCCAAAAAATTTTTTTCAGTTAATTTACCTTTTGTTGCGATAATCCATGTACTAGGTGTACCTGCCAAACGGAAGGGTAAATGATCGCATCCTATCACTTCAACGGTTCTTTTACCGGGCTTATACCTAAAACCCCGAATCTTAATATTTTCCAAACCAGATAATGAGTAATGTAAAGTACTTTTCCCAAAACTATCTCTTATAACTTTTTTTGGTGTCCCAATACCAACTGCATCAATTGCTATAACAGAATCAATATTTTCAATTCCTTTTGACAGAACATAATGTCTTGAACCCATCAGATAACCTAATCTTTTCATTTTTTTTCTAACTCTTTTACTTAGATTAGTTTTATAATCTCTATTTAATTTAGCATCCCATTCCTCCTGAGCGCCAAATCCAACAATTTCAAGGTTTTTATTTAAGTTCATATCTGAGATTTTTTTAGCAAAATATATTAAAAAAGCAATAGCTGAGTTAGGTTCATTTGCACCTTCAACATAAGGGACGGAGGAGACATCTTTTATATTTTTTTCCCATAAATTTACCACTTCATCTACATCTCTAATGGTATCTATATTGGTACAAACAATTATACGCTTATCAGCCTGATTTTCAAAATCGCCAATAACATTTACAGATTTCTTTTCTATATTTTTTGCGTCAGTATACTCAAATTCATCGAAAACTAAATTATCACAATAGTTTTCAATTGAACGTCTTAGATATTCGGCAACTTTTTTCTCTTCTTCACTTCCTCCAGGGTGAGAGCCAACCCCCGATATGTCTTTGATTAAATCTAACATTCGCTCATCTCAACATTCAAAATAAATGCTGATAATGCTTTTAAAACTACCTACCTATAGAAAAATATTCCAATTTACAATTTTTATTTATCTATATTTCAAAAAATTATAAGGTAAACTTCGGGACTTTCAAAATTGTAAAGAGTGAAACTCAAACTGTTCAATCTTTAAAAATGAGATAAAATGTAAATATTCGAAATTCGAAAAATATTTATTTAAAATCTTTTTTATTATAATATCTGATTACTCAATTCAGAGTTCAAAAAAAGCGATATTGGAGCAGAAAATGAAAAAAGACGAGTTTTTATCAGAGAAAATATGCCATATCGATGTTAAAGAATTTGACTCAACACCAATTATAGACTTTTTTGAAAAAATGTCTTTTCAAGCTAGGAATATAGCTCAAGCGGCAAAGATTTATAAAAAAATGATTGAAGAAAAAAACTGCACAATAATATTGTGTCTTTCGGGCTCTCTAATCAGTGCTGGAATGAAGAAAGTAATCGTTGATCTTGTTAAACACAATATGGTAGATGTTATCATATCTTCAGGGGCAATAATAGTTGATCAAGATTTTTTTGAAGGCTTAGGTTTCAACCATTATAGAGGGACACCCTTCATAAACGATGAACTACTTAGAAAAAAAAGAATCGATAGGATATATGACACATTTATTGATGAAAATGATTTAAGAATCTGTGATATGACAATATCTAAAATCGCTAATCAACTAAATCATGGCGTCTACTCATCAAGAGAATTTATAATGGAGATGGGTAAACATCTAAAAGAAAAAAAAACAAATAGAGAATCTGTGGTTTTAGAATGTTACAGAAAGCATGTACCTATTTTTGTTCCTGCCTTTTCGGATTGTAGCGCTGGCTTTGGGTTGTTACACCATCAGTATAACAAACAAAATGAAAGAAAGGTTAGTATTGATTCGGTGAAAGATATCTTGGAGTTAACTGAAATAAAATCCCAATCTAAGAACACAGGGGTATTTATTATAGGAGGGGGAGTCCCTAAAAATTTTGCACAGGATGTAACAGTATCAGCAGATATTATCAATAAAGATGTTAATATGCACAAGTATGCAATTCAAATAACGGTTGCAGATGTGAGAGACGGAGGTTTATCAGGATCAACTTTAAAAGAGGCACATTCATGGGGAAAGATAGATGATACTTTCGAGCAGATGGTATACGCAGAGGCGTCTATAGCTTTTCCTTTAATCGCAAGTTTTGTTTATCATCAATCCAACTGGAAAAAAAGGAAAGCTAGGAATTTAAACAGATTATTAGATCAAAAGAAATAATGTAATTCCTCTCAAAAAATTATTTCTTTAAAAGAGTAAAGTTAGCGGAGTTATTATCCTCAGTTACCCCTGATGGTATTTTAATCTATATATAAGTTCCTGTAATTTTTTAAAAAAACATCCAATTGACTACTTCTTTTTTTGCCATTTCATTGAAAAAATCCTAGAAATTCTATTTCTCTTCAAAACCATCTATATATTTAACAATCCATTTTGGATGAATTCCCATAATCTCTATTGAATAATCCCCATCAATTTTCGTTATTCTATCTAATAAATCAATTATATTTTTATTTATATCAACTCCATAGCTTCCGATATCATCAGCAAGAATTATAAAATTTTTATAACCGTCTTTTAGACCTCTTTTAAATTCTTTCAAACAGACATTATATGGCTTACTATGAAACTGACCTATAGCTTTTCTAACAGCACAAAAAGAACAATTTCCATATAACCCCATGAGGTTCTAATATGGAAAAAATCGTCACTTCTAAATTCTCTTAGAAAATAGTATAAATGTTTGTTTAAATTATTTTTCTTTATAGGATCAGAAGGCATTATCTATCAATTATTTCTGTATCAAATTTAAGAAATGAAAAAGATTGATGTGATAAACTGGGGATTCATATGCATTCTTTCCATCTTTGGCAAAAGAAAACCAGATATCTCCTGTTTTAGGGGAGGAAATCCATTGATTAAAACTCTCTCTTTTTTTTATTATGTTGTTACAAACTGCATAAAATACATCGGTTCTCCCTCTGTAAACAGAACGGATAATATCCAGGATATTTTGATTTAATTTCCCCCAATTTTTTTCTATGCCTCTACTCACAGCTATATAGTGACGAAAGAGTGGAAGAAAAGGCCATAATAAACTATCTTGATTATAAAATGGATCTTTTTGAGTGTTAGCAAGCGAGGGACTTATAAAAAAATTTGTTCTTCTGACAACATGATCGATATTCCAACACTTATTTCTGGACTCTAAAGAATCATCCCAAGTTGAAATATAATCATAGTTGGGACTTTGCTCTACAGCTACCGCCTCTGGTTTTTTTCCATTAGATATTATCAAGTTACATCCAAGAGTTTTATTTGAATTTACAGTATATATAGCTTCTTTTAGATTAGATGTTTGATCAAGTGCCATAAGTTCTCTAATACCAATTGGAATCCCATGAGATGTCTGGTCTTTACTTAACGCTTCCATCCAGCCTAAACAAATACTTTTTTCGTTGAAACCGCCTTCAATACCTAAACTACAAGGTGATTCTGGGAACACAGATGCGAAACCAGAATCAGGGTTACGAATTACGATTAGCTGATTTTCATAAGCAGGCTTTGAAGTAACTGGATCGATAGCATCAGTTAAAGGAAGGTCTTGACTGCGGAAATGATAAAGATCTCCATTTGAAGTTGCAGGACCCCACGCTGCTATACCACAGCAGGCTTCCTTTCTCATAACAACTAAACTAATGGCTTCGAGTATACCTAACTCTTCAAAAGCAAGATTTAAAGCATCAGCTCTTCCTTTTATTTCTTCAATATATTCTTGAGGTATAAACTTACTAATTTTTTTCCAAGTTTGAAGAAGATCTTTATGTTTTATTTTAGATTTTTTATAACAAAAATCAAGCCAAGCTCTACGGTTTTGAAAGAACTTTTTTTTTAGTAATTTTCCATATTGAAATCCCATCTCATAATGGGTTCCATGGATATACAATACATCAAATCCATCGTATTCTTCAAGGGTTGCCTCTTTTAGATAATCATCTTTTTTTACTTCATCATCAGTTTTTTTCATTATGAATATTTTCACCAATTATAGACATTATAAGGCAAGTAACCAATAGAATATTATCGATAAGTTATATTGTTATGGATAATCTATTATCATTAAATTTTTTTTCTACACATAGAGTCGGAGGTAGTATAAAGAAGCAAGATATTTACTTTTTAGTCAAAAGCCTTTTTGATATCGCTTATTTTTGTATAAATCCCACCACCAAGGTAATAACAAGGACTAACCTGATCGACATCTAATATATTACCTTCAAACAAACTTTCTTCAAATAGAACATTTTTTATCTTGCCTACAAAAAAACTATGATCGCCTATTCTTGTATGGTCAAAAATTTTGCATTCAAAACAAGCAGTAGATTCTTTTATATAGGGTGTTTCTATCTCTCCTTTTTCTACAGTTAAACCTGTCTCTTTTAATTTATCTGTATCCTCTCCACTGTGAGTTCCACAGAAATCAACTTTTTCAACGAGATCAAAAGGCATGAAGTTAACCACAAATTCACCAGATTCCTCAATGAGATCCCTAGAATATCTTTTCTTTGAAACGAATATACCAAATAGGGGAGGGTATCTAGAAACAGGTGTATGCCAAGCAACTGTAAAAACATTAAAGTCATCATTTCGATCTTTGCATGTTATAAGAACGGCCTGTATCGGAAAACCATAATTATAAAACTTGTCAATTCCACCTTTAACTTTCATAATCATCAAGGAAAGTCAATGTGCTTTATGAATAAAAATTTTATTGGAATTTTATTTTTTACGGCTGAGAATACTGCGTGGACTGAAACGCTAGTGTAATGGCCCGCAGATGAAAAGCCTTAAAATAAAATTAGGGAAAAAGATCAAGCGCTCTGCCTACTCTTTCATCCCACATATAGAGATAATGCAAAATAGTATCTTCATACTTACTGTTCAATATTATAGTTTTATCTACATATTCTGGGAAAAAAACAACAGTTAAAATATCTACATGGATATTTTTTCCTTTATCTTCTAATATATCAATCCCTCTGGAAACTTTGAGACCCGATTCAAAATATGGCACAATAAGTAATACTTTTTTATTAGAAAAAACAATATTTGATGGTTTAATTTTTTGAAAAAAGCAAGTTACGCCCCATTCATCATCAAGAAATACAACCCTCTTATTATAAAATAAACCTAAGGAATATGAAAGAGGTGCAGCATTATTTCCCAATGAGATAAGATAATCATACTCATCCCAACTATCTTTAACTATCTGATAACATTCTTTGATTATATCCTTAAAGAGTTCAGGTTGAGAGTATACATCCCATTCACCGGAAATATCATTTAGATTTTCATTGTAATATCTTTTGATAATTGATACAATGTTCTGGTTTTTTAGAAAAGATAAGGATAAGTTTTTTTTAATAATATCTCGAAATTTTATTTTCATTTAAAACCCTCATAAGATCATTAGAATAAACATACAGCTTAATTATTGTTTTAAAAACATCATCTTCATTTGAATTTAGAAAATTTTCTCCAACATTCATACATATCCTACCAAACTGTACAATGAACTCATCATAGGTTCTTTCGTCAAAAAGAATTCCGCCATCATATGAAATCTCCTTAAAAACCTGTTGTAAATATTTAACTGTAAAAGGAACCATGTATATCTTAGAGTTGAGCTGAAACCTAAAATTACTATAATCAACAAACAGCTGATAAAGTTCTTTAACCTGTTTAGGATTTTTTATTACCAATTCACCCCTTTTTTTGAAATCCATTGATATGCGCCGGATATCAACATTCTTCTCTTCCAACGGTAGTAATGTTAAGACTAAATTATACCAACTGGCAATTGAGGAAGAAACATCTATTATTTTTTCTTCATTGATTTCTCTTCTCATTTCGTTCAAAATTTTTATTGAGAAATTTAAAATTTTATTTAATTTACTATTTGGAAAATGATAAAAAATCTGAGCTAAAATTTTTAATTGAGAACCAAGTGACTCTGCACAAACGTTTTTTGATAGTAAATATGTGTTAATTAAAACTTCAAAAGTTGGTATAAAAAATTCCAGGTTTTTCTTATCTTCTTCTCTTATTTTTTTAATTTTTCTAACTGATTTATCTATATTTTGTATGATCTGGTCTTTATCGGAATCATGGATAATTGTAAAATCTAATTTTTGAAATTTAGATGTATCTCCTACCACATTCTCACATCTTTGTTGTATATATTAACCATAGATATCGAACTCAGGGGATTTCTGAGGTCATATGCGGGAAATCAAAATCTTCTCTTTTGATAAGCCCTTTATCAATCAGTTTCCTAACGCGTGGAAGATTGGAAATAATTTTTTTAATTAACATTTTTGTAAGTTTACAATGAAACTCTGAAACTTCCTTTGGCAAAAGCAAATCCTCTTTTGGACATCTACCCCCACATACATACCTATATTCACAATCTTTGCATCTATCAGCATGAGATATTTTTTTCTGATTAATAGATCCATAGATAGAGCCAATTTTAAATTTATCTTCTACTAATTCATCACATGAATAACATGATCCGTCCGTGTCTATACTTACTAATATGTCTCCACAGTTACACCTAAAGTTCTCATGCTTAGCACCGCCCAATAGGGATGAAGTAATAGCTAAAAATGGAATTATGCCTTTTACTCTGCCTTGTTCCAAATTACTTATCCAATAATCTATTAGTAAATCTAAACCTCTATCGTAGCTCCTTTTAAACTGCTTTACATTTTCTAATTTGTTTGAACTTAACAATTTCCAATAAATATAATCAAAATTTTCCGTTAAGTTAAGAACGGATTCATAAATGCTGTTATAGGGCGTTATGGTCATCATGGCAAGAGTCTTACCATAAAAATGACTTTTAATAGAGAATAGGTTTTTAACCACCCTTATATAATTGCCTTTTCCTCTAAAACGATCATTGATATCTTCTGTTCCGTCAATGGACAAAAATAAATAATCTATTTTTTTTAAAATATATTTATCTGTTTGGGATAATAAGGTTCCATTTGTAAATAAAGTGTATCCAAAATCATATTCCTCCGTCCTCTTGATAAAATCTTTGATCCAACTTTGATTAAGAAGGGGTTCCCCCCCATAAAATAGAATTTGAACATCTTTATCTCCTGTGATCTCCCTATTTTTAAGGATGAAATATATCAATTCTGAAATCTCATATTTTGGCTTATTAACCTGATCGAAACCCTGTATTTGCGACCATTCTTGATTCTCACAGCAATAATCACAGTTAAGATTGCAACTTTTTGTCACATAAATATAATAATCCATCGTCAATAAGCTCCACTAGATTCGACATTTCTATGGAAAGTATAAACGATTATACTTGTTAATTTTTCTATTACTGTTAATAAAAAAAGAAAAAAATTAATTAAAACAAAGAAAGTTGTGTTTATACGTTATTTAGGATTTTTCTAGAACCTAAACTGATGGAAAAACTCCAGTATTTTTGCAAGGGAACCCCCAACAGGAATAAAGGTTCCTCCTCCATCAGACCTATCTACGAAGGAAAGATGTGACTTCACTTTTATCGCCTCATTTCAATATACCGCCACCATTTTATATAAACTTTTCTATTTATATATGGTGAAAGCTGCCTAATGCACAAAATATTATAATTTTTAAATCTCTATCCACACTTTTCTATCAAGAAAATATTTAGAAATATTAAACAAAAAAAACGGCTTGAATACACTGCAATTATATTGTAAAACATAAGAAAATGGATAAATGTAATTCTGTTTTTATGTAATAAAATTCAAATTTTTAAACACAAAAACAGGAGATCTATAAGAATAACTATATATAAGAATAAACTTGTATATCATCTATAGATATATATCCTGTTTCATTTTTAACATTATAAGGGTTTTTGTCGTCTGATTTAAAACGGAATCTGATTTTTATTGAATTGTTTAAACCTGTATCCGATAGGTTTTCTAAATTTATTTTGCATCTACTCCAGTTTTTAGAATGATTAAGTTTTGTTTCAACAAAAACAGATGAACTATTAGAAGATGATATGCCAAAATATAGTTTATCAGATTTTTCACTCATCGTTTTGTAGTTAAAAAGAACGGTTATATTGTCACTATGCGTTTCAATAATTGGGGAGACTATGCTGTTGTTCATAGAGTTGTAATAGGTTCCAAGGGTTTCGTTTTGTAGAAGCCAACTGTGAGAAAGAGACAGATAGTCTTTTTCAGATATATGCCATAGATTACCTGTTTTTTGATTGCTATGATCTATTGTAGTCCAGTTTTTTATGTTATCCTCGCAGTTTTCAAAAAAATCCATGCGGTATTTTGCTTTGGTGATATTTAGTTCACCGGTATAGTTGTCATATATCACTGGTGTTTGTGAATATTTTCCTTTTGTTTTGATGCATGTTTGGGCATATTTGAATGCTTCTTCAGCGGAGATCATTCCGTCGTTGTTGAAATCTCCAAATCCTTTTCCTAAAGATTCCGTTAAGGCAGTGGAGAATAGTCCCCCTGTGGTAACATCAGACCATGATACAGTGTCTTCTGTTGTTGAAGCTAAGAGTACTCTACGGTTGTTTTCTATTTCTCTGAATAGCCCTCCGGTGAAACTTTCGATTTTTCGCCTGATGTTGTTAAATATCTGACTTCTCCAAAGTATAGGAGATACAGGTTGGTCATTATATCCTCCAGAATAACAGCTATCTATGATTAGACATATGCCTTTTGATTCTAATCTACTTATGAAGTAATTAAGCAGATCATCGCGGATTAAGGTAAATATACTTAGAATAGAGGGTTCAAAGCTTTTGTAGGTTGTAAGTGTTTCATCTAAAAAGTCTTCTTCATCAAAAGGTGGAAGATCAATTTTTCTTCCTCCGTGTGTAGAGATATGTATCAGGGAGATATCGTTATGGTCTTCATGTCGATCTAGCCAGATTAAACCTTTTATGATATTGATTTTTGTGGCATTTTTACCGGTAAGTAGTTTTACGTGGTCAGGTGGGCAAAAACCATTACTTGTTAGAGCTTCATACATGTTTAGGGCATCATATTCTCCAGCGATAGTAGTGTTTTCAGGGTCATAGGAATTTTTGTATTCATTTATACCAATTATTAAAGCCCAATGTTCTTCTTCATTTTCTTTTTGTGTAATATTTTTTATTATGTCTTTTAATCCTTGGTTATTTGTACTTTTACCTGTTGATAGGGAAACTATATTTAAAGATGAGATTAGAAAGAGAATTGTAGTGATTAAGGCTAAAACTTTTTTTTTCGTATACATGACGCACAACCAATATTATGTTTATAAATATATAAATATTGTGATTATTTAAATAAGAAAGATATTAAAAGGAGGCATATTTACTCTTATTAAAAAAACAAGGCTTTTTGAATAAAAAATGAAAACTTCAAAAAAATTTGTACAACTACTAAAAAAAATATTTCCACATCGATCAAAAATAGCCAAACTATCTAAAAACCCTATGATAAAATGGCTTTATAACAAAATGATTTTTGAAAAAAACAATCTAACTGTTTTACCAAAAAACAAGGTTGTAGAAATAGAGATAAACAAAAAGATAAAACCTGCAGAAAGCATAGTTCTCCCATCCCAGATTGTTGAATATTTCATCGATAAAGCCAATTATCATTTTATTATGGATTTCTGCATATGCCGCGAATCCATGAACTGCCAAAACCATCCAAAAGAACTAGGATGTCTCTTTATAGGAGATGCTACAAAAGATATAACTCCTGATTTTGGTCATGCCGCTACCAAAGAAGAAGCAAAAAAACATGTAGAAAAATGTAGAGAAGAAGGACTCATACATACTATAGGACGAGATAAAATAGATGAAATGTGGTTAGGAACAAAACCTGAAAAAGATTTAATGGTGGTATGCAACTGCTGCCACTGCTGCTGCCTTTGGCGTATGTTAACTGATTTAGATAAAGAACTTGGACTAACGGTTAAAAAGATGCCAGGTGTCAAAGTTGAAATAACAGATAAATGTGTAGGATGTAGACGTTGTGAAAACATTTGTTTTGTTGAGGCGATCAACGTTAAAAAGGGTAAAGCCGAAATTAATGATGAATGCAGAGGATGCGGACGCTGCGTGGAGATATGTCCACATGATGCAATAAAGATATCTATAGAAGATAATAATTTCATTGAGAAAACCATTGAAAGAATTAAATCATCAGTTGATGTAACCTAAAAAAAAATTATTTTTGTTTGATTCTATCCAAAAACTCCTTCAGATTTTTTACAACAAAAAAACTATCTATGGCTTCATCATTTTTATTTTTTCTATCAAGAAAAAACGATTTAATCCCAACTTTTTTGGGCATATTGTAATCAAATTTTTTATGATCACCAACATGGACTACTTCATCTGGCTGAACATCTATATAGTCACAGATTTTTGTATAAAAAGATGATGTTTTTTTTACACAGTCAAAATCAGATGTGGAAGAAAATATTTTTTTGAAATATTTTTTAAAACCTGTCTCCCGTAATTCTATATCTATGAATTCTTTTTTAGCGTTGGAAGAAAGAATTAAATCAGAATCTCTACTTAGTTCATCTAAAACATCACCTGACTCAGAATAAGGCTCTACGGCATAGCTATATTTCTCCAACAGTTTTTTCCAACTACTTTTAAGTTCAAATCTTTTGAACCAATAGCTGATATCATACCATTCGACTCTTTGATCACCGACTTCATCATATTTTTTAAATAGTATCTGTTTAGCTCTATCTAATGGAATATTTTTTTCTTTAGAATATAGGCCGGGTAATCCTTCTAACCATACCAAGTCTGAATATTTTTTAGTTATAAGTGTTCCATCTAAATCAAATGATATTATTTTAACCATTTTTTTGATATCCTATAATTTTTTATTATGAACGACAGAGGACAAAAAAACATAGGTTTTTTAAAAGATTTATGTTTATAAAAAAGTTTAATTGAGGAGGTTTAAAACATCTATGTTTGATACATCTGAGATGAATACCGATCAAGTTTTAGAAATCGCAAAAGACTATGCTGAAGAAAACAACATTGAAGATATTGTAGTTGCCACTACCTCTGGTGAAACAGGTGTAAAAACCTCAGAAGTTTTTAAAGAGGGCTTTAATGTTGTAGCTGTTACTCACTCAACAGGTTTCAAAGAAAAAAATAAACAAGAATTAGAAGAAGAAAACAAAGCTAAAATGGAAGAAAAAGCAATAGAAGTTTTTACTGGCTCTATGATTTTTCACTCCTGGAATGATTATTACAGGAAGAAAAAAAATACTATTGCAACTACTACTACTATGATTGCCGATACTTTGAGAATGTTTGGACAGGGTATGAAAGTTTGTGTAGAATGTGTTGCCATGGCTGCTGACGCTGGATTGATCTCTTTGAAACCAGTTTTAGCTATTGCAGGTACAGTTCATGGTGCAGATACTGTTGTTTTGATTGATGCAGAGAACAGCCGGCGGTTGATGGGCATGAAAATACTTGATGTTATAGCAAAACCAAAAAAATAGTTGAAAAATCGGAGAGGGATCTACTTTTTATTAATCAGTTTTTTGAATTCTTCTTCATCAATTATTTTTACATCTGCTTCTCTGGCTTGCCCGAGTTTGCTACCGGGGTTTTCACCTACAACTACATAATCTACTTTTTCACTAACGTTTGATGTAGCTGTTGCACCAAGTTTTTCTATTTCTTCTTTTGCTTCACTACGAGTAAAACTATCCAGAGCTCCAGTGAACACAAATCGTTGTCCTTTAAGTTCTCCAGTTTTCTCCTCAGGTTCCATTTTTACTCCAAGTTTTTTTAGATCTTCTATTTCCTGACGGTTCTGTTTTTCTTCGAAGAAATCAACCACGTTTTTAGCTATTTCTGGCCCTATTTCATCTATTTCAAGGAGTTTATCTTTTTCTACTATCATTAGCTGGTCTATACTTCCAAATTTGTCAGCTAAAAGTTTAGCTACGTGTCTACCTACTTCAGGTATGCCTAATGCATATATAAAATTGGATAATGGTTTCTCTTTGCTTTTCTCGATGGCTTTAAGTATGTTGCCGGTTGATTTATCGCCCCATCTTTCCTGTTTAGTTAAATCTTCTTTTTTTATTCTGTAAATGTCGCTTATTTTTGTTACTATGTTTTTGTCTACAAGCATATCCACCGTTTTTCCACCCAGCCCCTCTATATCCATAGCTCTTTTTGATGCAAAGTGTTCTATCGCTCGTTTAAGTTGTGCTTCACAAGATAAACCGCCGGTGCATCGGTAATATGCTCCCTCCTTGACTACTTTACTGTTACATACCGGGCATTTTTTAGGCATTATGAATTCCTTTTCACTACCGTTTCTCTTCTTTTTGTTGACATCTATAACTTCTGGTATGACGTCACCAGCTCTCGCTATTTTAACCCAGTCTCCTTTTTTGATGTCTTTTTCTTTAATGTAGTCTTCATTGTGAAGTGTGGCTCTTGACACCGTCACACCTTCTACGTCGACTGGTTTTAATAGCGATACAGGAGTCAGGGTTCCTCGTCTACCCACTTGTACTACTATATCCATAATCTTTGTTTCTTTTTTCCTTGGAGGAAATTTGAATGCTACTGCCCATCTTGGAGAGCGGGTTTTGACACCAAGTTTTTCTTGCCATTCTTTTCGATTTACTTTGATTACTACTCCGTCTATTTCGTATCCCAGTTTTTCTCTTTTATTTTCCATTTCATCATGATATTTTATAGCTTCCTCGATGTTATCATAGTGTTGAGAGTGAGGGTTAACTTTGAATCCCCATTCTTTAAGTTTTTTTAGTATTTCTTCCTGGGTTTCAAGGTTTAAGTCTCCACCTTCATAGTCCATTAAATCGTAGAAAAATATGTCTAATGGCCGCTTTGCGGTTTCATTTGAATCTAGTCTTCTTAGAGAACCAGCTGCAGCGTTACGAGGGTTAGCCAATGGCTCTTCCCCTCTTTCAACGAGTTCTTTGTTGAATTGTTCGAAGTCATCAATATGCATTATGACTTCGCCTCTTACTGCAATCATATCAGGTAGATCATTGTTTTTATCTCTGAGTTTTAAAGGGACAGTTTTGATTGTTTTCACATTTTGAGAAACATCTTCACCGTTTACACCGTCTCCTCTGGTGGCTCCTCTTGAATAAGAACCGTTTTCATATATTATTTCTATACTCAACCCATCTAGTTTAGGTTCGGATAGATAGTCAACTTGGTCGACATCTAACTCTCTTTTCATACGATCATCAAAATTTTTTACTTCTTCTCTGTCTGCTGTATCCAGACTAAGCATGGGTGCTACATGTTCCACGGTTTCGAATTCATCTGCAGGGGGAGCTCCAACTCTTTGGGTTGGTGAATCCGGTGTAACTAGATCAGGGAATTGATTTTCCAACTTCTGTAGTCGTTTCTTTAGTTTATCATATTCCGCATCGGAAACTTTAGGTTCATTTAAAACATAATATTGATAATCATGATGACGTATTTTTTCACGGAGTTTTTCTATCTCTTTTTTTGCTTCCTCTTTGTTAATATCCTCAGCCATTTATTATCAAAAGTATTAGGACAAAAAAGTAGGATAATAAACTTTTGGTTTTATTTAAAAAAACTTTTGTTAGATTTTGTTGAACGTTTTTTTCAGTTTGTCTACGCTATATGTATTGATTATGTCGTCTTTTTCAGCCCAACCTCTTCTAGCAACTGAGATACCTAGTTCATAATATCGTAGGTGATCTTTTCTATGGGCATCTGTACCGATGGATAATTTTCCTCCTCTTTCAACAACTTGTCGGACGTGAGCATCATTTAAATCTAATCTCTCTGGATATGCATTGATTTCTAAAGCTACATCTTTATCTATCGCTGCGTCAATAACTTTTTCTAAATCCAGTTTGATGGGTTCTTTTTTCTGGATTTTCCTACCTGTAGGATGGGAGTAAATACCTACATAATCGTTGCTGATAGCATTAATAACTCTGTTAGTCATCTCTTTTTCGTCCATTCTAAAAGCAGAGTGAATACTAGCTAAAACAACATCAGCTATATCTAATAAATCGTCGCTTACATCTATTTTGCCGTCTTTCATAATGTTAGCTTCTACACCATGGAAAATGTGGATATCGTCGTATCTATCTCTTACCTGGTTGATCTTTTTAGCTTGTTTTTCTAATTCATCTATATCCATCCCTCCAGCGACTTTTAGGCTTCCTACGTGATCTGTGAATGCAATAAACTCATGTCCAAGGTTTATTGCTTCTTCCACCATTTCTTCAATGGTGTTAGAGCCATCACTCCAATTAGAATGCATCTGCAGATCTCCTTTTACATCGCTATATTCCACTAGGTCTGGAAGATTATTTTCGTTTGCTGCATCAACTTCGCCGTTGTTTTCACGTAATTCAGGTGGAACCCAGTTCATACCTAGTGTTTCATAGATTTCTTCTTCAGTTTCCCCTGCTATCTGTTTATCGTTTTTAAATAAACCATATTCGTTCAGTTTGAAATTGTTTTTTTGGGCGATTTTTCGTATTTCAATATTATGGTCTTTGCTTCCTGTAAAATATTGTAAAGCAGAGCCAAAACTCTCTTCTTTTACAATTCTTAGATCAACTTGTATTCCTCCATAGAGTCTAACTGAGGATTTGGTTTCACCTTTAGCCATTACTTTTTTAACTTTATCTAAAGAAGTAAAAAAGTTCATTACATCTTTGGCGTTGGAGGTCACCGCTAAAATATCTACATCGCCTATGGTTTCTTTTTTTCTTCTTAACGACCCAGCTATTTCTATCTTGTCTACATGTTTTTTTAGAGCATTTTTTATTTCCTTTGCTTCTGGGGAGACGTAGCCTAAGAGGAAACGTTGTTTACTTTTTTTAGCGAAGGAAATGTTTTCCAGGATGTTTTCTTCTGTTTTTTTACCGAAACCTTCGAGGTTTCTAATTTTTCTTTCTTTAGCTGCTTTTTCAAGATCATCTAAGTTTTTTATTTGCAGTTCTTGATGGAGAACTTTGATTTTTTTTGGGCCTAGTGTCTCTACAGAGGTAAGATTTTCTATATCTACCGGTGTTTCTTCTTTTAAATCTTCTAGTTTTTGGACTTTTCCATTTTCTAAAAACTCTTCGATTTTTTCGGCTATACTTTTTCCGATGCCTGGTATCTTTTTTAGTTCTCCTCGTTTATAGACATCTTCAACATCTTCACCTAAGCTTTCAATATTTTGTGCTGCTTTTCTGTATGCGCGGGGTTTGAACTGAACTTCTTTCATCTCCAATAGGTCAGCTATTTCGTTGAAGATTTGAGCTAATTCCTGGTTTTTCATATATAACTCTCCCCCTAAATTTTATCTGTTGTTGACTTTTAGGGAGTAAAACAGTTGACATTTTTTTGGAATTTGATTTTTTTTTTGTTTTATAGTATTTATAAAGCAAAAATTTTTTTGTCATTTCTCAAAGATTTGTTTTAACTGGGAACAGTTTTCTGGGGCGAAACCTTGGTAGTCATTGTTGAAGTAGCCGTATATTTCGTTTACATCTAACTTTTTGATTTTTTTAGCCCATTCATCGAGTTGTTGCTTTGTGTAGCTGGTGCGATACCATTCATCTTCTCCGTGCCAACGTATATAGGCGAAATCAGATGTTGTTTCAAAGTGTGTAGGTAGATCAGGGCAGCTTACTATACAATATCCAACATCATAGTCTCTGAGGATTTGATAAACTTCTTTGTTAAACCATGATTTGTGTCTAAATTCTATGACTTGACGGAAGTTAGAATCTATTTTTTTGAGGAAGGTTTTCAAAAGGTCATCGTTTCTCTCTAAGCTAGGGGGTAGTTGCCATAAAATTATGCCGATTTTATCTTCAGCGAGGTTCATTCGGGAATAGAACTTTTCTAGGTAGTCATCTATATCTTTCAATCTTTTTCTATGAGTAATTATTTGACTTCCTTTAAAGGTGAGAAGAAAGTTGTCTGGGGTTTTATTTTTCCAGCCTTTAACCATGTTGGGGAAAGGTAGCCTATAAAAAGATGCGTTAACCTCAACGGTTTCAAAACGTTTTGAGTAATATTTTAACCAGTCTGATTTGTCTATATTTTCTGGGTAAAACTTTCCTATCCAATGATCATAATACCAACCAGACGTACCAAGATATATATCCATATATATCAAATTATTTTTTTTAGAATAATTTAGTGATTTCATCCTTCTCAGAGAAACTCAAATCTCTGACCTCATCATTCTCCCTAACTTTCAAACCAAAATCTTTCTCTTTAACTTTGCCAATAACTGAAGCTTCGATATTATTATTTTTAAGAGAATGTATGATTTTATCAGATTCAGAAGGAGGAGCAGAAATTAGAAGACTCCCAGAGGAAATAGTATTAAAAACATCCAAATCAAACTCTATACATATCTCTGAGCAAGGAAGAACAGGAACATTATCAAGATTTACCAAAACTCCCTTATCTGATGCTTTCATCATCTCGAATAACCCCATAGATAAACCACCTTCTGTAGGATCATGCATAGAATGCACCTTATACTGATTAGCAAGCAGAGCGTCTTTCACCACAGATATACCCGGTTTATAGAGATAATTTTTAGCTTTCTGAACAAAACCTTCATCAAAACCTCTATCCAACAATTCTTCCTCTTTCTCCCTTGCAACTATAGAAGTACCTTCAACAACTATTCCCTTTGTTAAGATTAAATCATCATCCATCTCTGCTGACGAAGTTTTAACTAATTTATCCTTTTCAACCTCGCCGATCATACTTCCAACAAGTATAGGCGTATTTAAACCAGGTGTAACCTCGCTATGTCCACCTACCACCGTTACATCAATCTCTCCACAGGCTTTTTCAATCTGACTAAAAATATTCTTAACCATATCTTCATCTGATTTATTTTCAGGTAGAAGCATCGTGACTTGAAACCATTTAGGTTTTGCCCCAGTAACTGCAACATCATTTGCATTTACGTTTACAGCATACCAACCAATTTCTTCATCTCTAGCTAAAGTAACTGGATCAGTTTTAGCAACCAAATATTGATCTGGCATATCGATAACCGCTGCATCCTCACCTATCTTTGGACCTACAACCAAACGAGAATTATCTTTATCAAAATAATCAAACATCTTTTCAAGAAAAGCAGTATTCAACTTCCCCGTTGGAAAATAACTCATATTGCTCAGAATAAAAAGAGGAGTTAAAAATTTTATAAAACTTTCCCTCCTCCGTCAAAATATCACAATTTATTTTTTAAACCTTAAACGTTATACCTCAGGGAGTTATGGAAGAAAAAATCTGTAAATTTATTTTTGAGTTAGGACAACTGAGAAGAGTACAACGAGAGGGTTGGAAACTCTGTGGAATAAAAAAACCGGAGAGCGTAGCAGAACATTCACTTAGAGCAGCCCAGATAGGATACCTTTTAGCTTCAATGGAAGAATACAAGCATCCAGAAGAAGTTTGCACAATTTTAGTTTTTCATGATATAGGAGAATGTAGAATAGGCGACATACATAAAGTAGCTAATAGATACATAAAAAGTGGAGAGGAAAAAGCGGTTAAAGAACAACTGGAACCACTCGAGATCAGTGATGAAATTCTGTCCCTCTGGAAAAAATGTGAATACAAGAGAAACACGGCGGGTGTTATCGCAAAAGATGCAGATTTACTAGATATGGCTGCAACAGCTAAAGAATACATTGAACAAGGCTTCACCTCCGCTCGGGATTGGTTTGATAAAACATCTAAAAGAATTCAAACTGAATCAGGAAAACTACTCTTCAAAAAACTAAAAGATATGTCTTCTGTAGAATGGTGGAAAGATCTGAAAAAAATATAAATTAAGCTTTAAATGGAGCCCTCAGTTCGCCCGTCTTTCATCATCTGCCAGCTTTACAGTATCCTACGCATCTCATCATAGGACTCCATACTTTTTATAGAAACTAATGGGTTATAAATATTATTCAAAAAACATTCTTCTCTTCGACATATTCCATAAGCTTAAGTTGAGACTGATAGAAACGGTAGGCAGAAGAAAAAGAAAGTTGATACATCCGAGAGGGTGCAATTGAAGGTAGATTAGGATTATCTAAAAAGATTTGTTTTATTTCTTCATCACCGTAGCTATCAAGAATTATATCAATCATCTCATGATCTCCAATCCCAATTTCACCCTCTTTTTCAAAGGCACCTAAAATTGAGAAGAGTAGTTGTTCCAAATCATTTGCCTTTTTTTCTTCCGAGGCGAGGTTATCAAAATATTCGATTTCAAAATCTATCCAATATAACTCGTCTTCATTGGATATTATACAATTCTGAGTGTTTGGCTCCCCATGATATAAATCTTTCTCGTGTATATCTCTTAAACCTTTAGCTATTTTTATTATAATATTTTTTTTCTCATCGTTACATATTTTGTCATCACGTAGGATGTCATAGGCGACCTTTCCATCTATCTTTTCTATCAGTATACTATTCACGTAGGGTGTGGCATTGATTTTTAGATCAGGATAGAGGCTTTTAATACAGGAAATTTCTCTATTCTGCCATTTTTTATGATCTAGTATTTTCCTTGTTTTTGTACCCGATAATATCCGCGTTATATTGCTTAATGCTCCTCCTAGAAGAAAAAAAGGAGGGCGGATTTTTACTAGGTGGGTACCATCATTTCCATCTTTTATTTCTTTGATTACGCTACCAAAGTGTCCGTAGCTATTATTCTCTTCTTTGTTGAAGAAAGGAGTTTCAAATATGCTTTCTTTGTTTAGACGATCTATTTCGGCTGATGAAACTATCTGGGAGTCATCTCTATATTTCATAGTGTAAATCTATGAGCTTAAAATGATAGACTCATAATAATTCTTTCGATAATTATTGATTGATATCAAAAAGCAAGGCTTAATTTACCTCTGCTTTTTTATGAAATGTATCGTTGTTGATGGAAATATGTTTAAAGAAGGTCCAAAGTGGTATAGAGATAAAAAAATAGCGGAGAAATACGATAAAACCCGTTTCAGTAGAGGGGGAAAAATACTCGATCGAAAAGAGAAAAAAATTGTTCTTAATCTTGTTAACCCTAAAGATAAAAAAATATTAGATATCGCTACAGGGACAGGGCGTTTTGCAGAGTTGTTATCTAGAAAAGGGGGAAAGGTTATCGGTTTAGATGCCAGTAAAGAGATGTTGAAGAATAGAAGTGCAGAATATATTCAAGGAGATGCCTTTGAACTCCCTTTTGAGGATGAAGTGTTTGATATTACAATAAGTATTCGTTTTTTACATTTATTAAAAAAAGAGAGGATCCCGCGTTTTATAGAGGAGGTCAAAAGAGTTACTAGGGAGAAAATGATTTTTGAAACTCTTCATCCTCTCAGTTTTAGAGTTATGTATCAATGGTGTCTCCCTCAAGACAGCCATATGTATTCCAATTCTTGTATAGGAGATATAATTGCTGATTTGAATTTTGTTAGAAAGATTAAATCCTATCCTTTTTTCCTGTTCCCCTATGGCGTCTATCAATTGTTACCCATAGATTTAGCAGAAAAAATCAATAGAATTGATGAAAAATTGATCGATAGTCATAATTGGTTAGCATCTACTGTTTATTGGGAAGTTTTCTTTAAGAGTTAAAGGTTAAAATATTTAAAAAACAGTTGTATTTTGTAGAATTGTTATGAACGATAGAGAAGCATTAATAGATAAAGTTACTGATTGTATTTTAGAAGCAGACAAAACTGTAGTTTTAACCGGTGCAGGTATCTCAGTTGAAAGCGGTATAGCTCCTTTTAGAGGGAAAGATGGTGTTTGGGAAAAGTATGACCCAATGGAGTACGGACATATCTCTTCTTTTAAGAATAACCCTGAGAAATGTTGGGTTATGTTAAGAGAGATGGCAAATGAGATTACAAAAGCGAGGCCTAACGCTGCTCATTATAGTTTAGCTGAATTGGAAGAAATGGGGATGGTTGATTATGTCATCACTCAAAATGTGGATAATCTTCATCAGGATGCAGGTAGTAGAAATGTGGTAGAGTTTCACGGTAATTTTAGATTTTTGAAATGTTTGAACTGTGGAAAGAAAAGAAAGATAGATGATTTTGACTTTAGTGATAATGTTCCGAGATGTAGATGTGGACATATTTTTAAACCTGATGTGATAATGTTTGGAGAATCACTACCTGTTGATGCTTATCAAAAAGGTGTGGATGAAGCAGAGTCATGTGATCTGATGCTGATTGTAGGTACTTCTGCTGTGGTTTATCCTGCAGCTAATATTCCATTTACAGCAAAGAGAAATGATGCTAAAATTGTTGATATTAATTTAGAGGAAACAAATATTTCGCGTTTGTTGTCAGATTATACTTTAAAAGCTAAAGCAGGAGAAGTACTACCTAAAATAGTTGAAAAAGTAAAAGAAAAAAATAGTTAATCTCCTATTTTTGTCTCCAAACATGATGTATTTGTCAAATAATCGCAACAATAAATTTATATTTATAGCAAAAATGTTTAAATAAAACATTGTAAGTAGTCTTAGAATGAAGAGGTAAAAGAGGTATGGCTAGAAGAAGCAGAGAACAAATGGAGAAGGACGAAAAGAAAGTAATATCTCTTCTTCAAAAGGACAGTAGAGATAGTGTAAACCAGATGGCAGAAGAACTTGGTTTTTCTAGGCAGAAAGTCTGGAGGATTATAAAAAGATTAGAGAAAAATAATGACATCTGGGGATACACAGCTGTGGTAGACGATGATAAAGTAGATCAAAAAAAATTTGTAATGCTTATTAAGAGATCAATGCAACCCGGTAAAAAATGGGTTGATAAAATAACTGATTTGACTATGCAGAAGAAAGGCAAAAAACTTGGTGTAGACATAGAGTATAGCATGTTTTTAAATGGTGAACATGATTGGTTGTTTATTCTTTCAGCAAAAGGTTTGAAAGAAGTAAAAAAGTTTGGTGAGAAACTATCTGAAGAATATGAAGGGATAATCAAAGAAGTTGAACTGTTGGAAAATGTTTTCACAGTTGAGAAAAGAGGGGTGATCAACCCAAAAATTGATGAATTGAAAGAGTTTTTCTGAAGTAAAATAAAAACTTTTTTAATATATTTATCAAAGCTATTTGCTAATAAGTGCATCTCATCTGTTTGTTTTGTTAAAAAACCGCAACGGTTATAAAGCAATTTCTTTTGATTGTTTTTCAGATACAAAAGATATTGTTTATATGGGGTGAGTCCTGAAAAAATGACACATAAAAAATTGTTTATACCTGGTCCAACTGAAGTCAGGAAAGAAGTTATTGAAGCGATGAATGAATGGATTTTTGGTCATCGATCACAGACTATGACAGATTTATACACTACTATCGTTGAAGACACAAAGAAGTTTTTAGATACAGACAACCACGTGATAATTTTAACAGCTTCCGGAACTGCTTTCATGGAAAGTAGCGTTATGGACTGTGTGGATAAAGATGTTTTATGTGCTACCTGCGGTAGTTTTAGTGAAAGACAAGCTAATATCGCTGATAGACTCGGTAAAAACGTTGATCGTTTAGAATATGAATGGGGAAAAGCTGTTAAACCAGATGATGTAAAAGAGGCTCTTGAGAAGAAAGACTATGATGCCTTTACCTGTGTAATGAATGAAACATCTACAGGTGTACGTAATCCAATTGAAGAAATCGGGCAAGTATTGAAAGACTATCCTGACACTTTGTTTGTAATTGATGCAATCTCCTGTCTCGGTGGAGACTATATAGATATTGAAAAAAGTAATATTGATGTGATTTTTAGCTCCGTTCAGAAAGCATTTGCTATGCCGCCGGGTTTAAGCGTCTGCGTGGTAAACGATAAAGCTTATGACCGTAGCTGTGAAACGGATTCAGGATCATGGTATGGAGGTTTCAAAAGAAATATAGATTACTACAAGAAGAAAGGGCAGACGCACCAAACGCCTGCTGTGTCATTGATGCTTGCTTATCGGAAACAAATGAAACACATGCTTGAGGAGGGACATAAAAACCGGTCTAAACGACACCAGGAAATGGCTGAATACACTCAAAACTGGGCTAAAAAACATTTTGAAATGTTCCCCGAGGAAGGATATTGGTCCCAGACGGTTAGTACAATAAAAAATACACAGGGTATAAACATTGCAGAGTTAAGGAAGAAAATCAATGAGAAATATGATATGGTGTTCGCCAATGGCTATGGTTCAAAACTTAAAGAGAAGACATTCCGTATCGGCCATATGGGCGACCATACCGTTGAAAGTGTTAAAGAGTTAACTGATGCTATAGAAGAAACAGCAGGGTTGTAAATAAACAATCATCTACATCTTCTTTTTTTTATGAGTATAAAATAACATAAACAATCCAGGTGGTGAAACCTGCTATTATAACGCCAGCTATAAGCTGTGAAAAAGTATGTGCTTTGAGTTTCTTTCTAGCCCAAAAAACAATCGGAATGAAAACGAGGAAAGGTGTAGCTTTCCATCCGAAAACGTAAATTAATGCTGTAATCGGACCGGTTACACCACCACTATGAGTACTTACCTTCCACAGTAGATTTACAAGAAGTAAAACACCGGTTACATAGATGTACGCTACTGACAGTATAAACATTAGATGATAGTCGAGATAGTAAAAAACTATTGAAGCTAAAACATATCCTATAATGGCTATCAGATAGAACGGAGAACGGGCCTCCCGATCAGAAACCCATAAATCGATTTTTCCTTTTCTAGTATAATATAAAACTGCTAGAGCTGGAAATATTGAAAGAAAAAATATACCCGATGCTAAACTTATCCAGAAATTAAAGTTTTGTGTTTCAAATTGCGGATAAAGACTGAACAACAATGTAGGTATAAAAGCCATCACTACAGGTGAAAAAACCTTTGAAATGTTTTCAGCAATTTTTTCTTTATTTACCATATCTAATTTTCACTTTTAAAAAGTAGAAAATAGGGGTTGATTATAAACCTGAGCTATTTTTTATATTATGTTACATCTTTGATTCTGAGAGATGGATCTCCAAATAGAACCCATTGTTGTACCATTTTTGGATCCATTTCATCGTTATTACCCAAAAACTGGTTAAGATAATGAGTCATAGATTCCTGATGCAGCTGCCCTAAAACATTTTTGTTTTCATTGGAATAGAGTTTAAAGAATTTCATTTCCAACCATCCGTCTAATGTTTCAACATAGTCGTTTACACCATCATAGTCTGCATCACCCATAGAGTGAGTTCCTAATGCCGTGTTTGCTATAGTGGCAATGCTCCCCCCTCGTTTATGGCTGGCTAACTTCCATGCCCAACAGTCTTTTACCGGAAGTATTTTTTTATCCTGGTATATATCAAACTGTGCATTGTAACATCCTCCAACTACTGTAACCGGTAGTTTATCTTTGTTTCTAAGGAAATTAAAGTAGAACGCATAGTAATAATTCAGTGGAAGTAAACCGTCTTTTCGAATAAAACGGAAAAGTGATGGCCCCCATCCAGAGGCATCAGGCGGATAATGGATACCCCATAAAGTAGGACCACCATGACCGCAGAAGTAAAGAAAACCTGCACCTTTGTTGATTTCTTTGTTGATATCCCTAACAGTAAGTGTTTTTTCCTTCTGCGCCAAAATTTTTACAGGTTCAAAATCTGACATAATTCCAGAAGTTTCTTCAACTATACGACTTCCTTCATCTATAGAATCAGGATCATCCCAGTGGTCACCACTCACCATGACCATCCTGTCAAACCAATCGCCTTTTTCCATGTTTTCGTAATTTATTATTTTATCAACAATTATGTTTAATTCCTTAGTGTTCCGGCAGGGTAAACGCCCAAGTCTGACATCTGGATAAAGATCTACTTCATCTTTCCATTTTCCATCTTTATATTCAGCATAAATCTGGTTATGATTGCTATCCCAACTAGAGAAATTGCCTTCACTATTATAAATATCCGCGAAATATAGATCACTCAAAAATTTTGGTTCTACTAATTCCTGAGTGCCTTCCCTTATAACCACATGACTGTATCGTACAGGGAACATCCATTCAGAGGTTTTGGCTTTTCTTCCTCCAACTAGCAATACGTATTTGACTCCGAGATCTTCGATGCTTTCTTTTATGTAATATTTTACTTGTTCAGCTGCATCTATACCTGGGGTATTACCATCAATCTCTTCAAGTGTAGCTAATTTGGTTCTGATCCCTATTTCTTCCTTGTGTTCTACAAGTGGTTGTAAATTTTCACTGTATTCTTCGGGTGAAAGTATCAATAAATCTTTTTCATCTCGGTCTTCTAACATAGGGGTTTCAGGTAGTTTATATTTGATTTTAACTGTTACATTTTCTACGGAATGTATCTGGTCTTTCATCGGAGTATAGGTTACAGGGTAAATTCTAACGTTGAGAAATGTTTTGTGTTCATTTTCTATTAAACCGCCGCCGGTATGATATGTCACGAAATCAGAAGGATACATCTCACCACTCCGATATATCCTTTCACTTTCTTCTGTTGCAGTAGAACAAGAACCGTAAGAAAGCATATAGGAAATACTTTCAGTTTCAACTTCTGAATATTCGTACTCTAAATCTAAAATTTTTGTACCAAGAGGAAATCTAAATTTGGTTAAGTTAACAGGTAAAACCGGTTTTTGATCACAAACCATGTGGAAGTCTGCTTCCTTAACTTTAACAACACTTCGTTCTTTTTCATAATCAGATTCTATGATAGGATCAGAGAAACTATATTTTTTTTCGATTAATTTTACTCCTGGCGGGAGTTTTTCTGTTGTTTTTTCTTTAGAGTCTTCTTCGACGATGTCGGTGTTAAGTAACAGTCCTGCGGTTATGGCTGATATAACAATTATTATAACAGCTATTACAGCAAGAGTTCTTTTCATATTTTTATCATTCATAAGTTCTCACTTCTCATAGTTTTTATTTATCGCTATATATAATATATTAACTTTTTATATAATAAAGTTTTTGTATAAAATGTAATGGAAAACTACTATTAAAAAGTTATAAAGAAAAAATTTATAAAAGAGACTCTACACAGTTTTTTCCAGCTAAACGGAAAAAACTTATCAATTTTTTATGCAAAAGAATACAAAAAAGTAAATTGAATCGCCTGAAATCTGCTATCCCAATCGGAGCAAGCTCACGGG
>JAZKSG010000017.1:0-29049 GCA_036626215.1 Thermoplasmatota archaeon | reverse complement strand
ATGCTCCTGATGAAGAAGACAAAGATTTTAGTGGAGAAGTTAAAGTTGTAAACCAGGATAATCAAAACGACTATGAAATAATACCAGTTTCTCTATCCACTCCGATAAACAATCCCGCTCCAATCGAGATAACCTCAATAATACCAGATGGCCCAATAAGCGTAGTTGAGGGAGAAACCGTTGAATTCACCGTCGAAACCACTGGCGGCAGCGGAAACCACTACTACCTATTCTACGGAGGAGACGGTGGATCACAAGAAGGATATATGGACTCCACCGCTACTATATCTTATACATATAGCGAAACCGGAACCTTCGAGCCAGACGTAGAAGTACACGACCTAGATGGAAACAGTTATGACTCCAGCTATGATTTTACAGTGGTCTCAGTAGCAGAAAATAACAACCAAGACAACCCAATATAAAAACAATCTCCTATTTTTTCTATTTTTTTTGATTTTGTAACCTTTAACAACACAGTTTAAAAAATATACATTTAATTGAGATTATGTTTTCTCTATGATTAATTAATTTAATTTTTAGGTGGGGGGAGAGGTTTACTTTACTTCTCCCTATGGGGTTATTTTACCGGTTTAAACTTATATCCATAGTATATAGCGCCGGTTGATCCATCTTCTTGTATACGTCGAAATGTACTCTCTACTTTCATACCTATATCAACATCGTTTATATGACAATCCACAATTTCAGCGGTTATACGTGGTCCTTCTTCAAGTTCTATAACTGCTATTGGATAAGGTACTTTGTCTTCGAAATGTTCTGATCCTACATGGATAATTGTATAGGTAACTATTTCTCCTTTTCCACTGAGTTTGTATTCCTCCATCTTTCCCATGCTTTTTCTTCTACATTCAGGGCATGACTCACGAGGTGGAAAAAACACTTTTCCACAGTTTCCACATTTGTTTCCAATAAGATTGTATCTCTGAGGTATTTCTCTCCAAAATCTTGCTACATCTGTCTTCATTTTTTATAATCCCTCCAAAATGTTTACGGTACATGTTGCACCTGATCCACCCACATTATGGGCGAGACCAATTCTTGCATCTTCAACTTGTCTTTTATCTGCTTTTCCACGTAGTTGCTCTGCTATCTCTACTATCTGTGCTACACCGGTAGCTCCAACTGGATGTCCTTTGGATTTTAATCCTCCGCTTGTGTTGACAGGTAGGCTTCCATCGAGAGTAGTTATTTTTTCTTCCACTGCTTTTCCGCCTTCTCCTTTTTCAACAAAGCCAAGGTCTTCGATAGCGCATATTTCTGCGATGGTGAAACAATCATGTACTTCTGCTAAATCTACATCAGATGGTTTTATATCTGCTTGTTTATAAGCCATTTCACCTGCTTTTACTGTGGCATCAAGAGTAGTTATACTCCTACGGCCATGTAAAGAGAGTGAATCTGATCCCTGTCCGGATCCAATAATTTTCACTGGTTGATCATTATACTCTTTGGCTTTATCCGCAGCGCAAATAATAACTGCTGCTGCCCCATCTGTAACTGGTGAACAATCCATGAGGCCAAGAGGATATGCTACAGGGGTGGCGTTCATAGCTTGTTCAATAGTTAATTCTTTTCTATATTGTGCATATGGATTTAACTTTCCATTTGAGTGATTTTTTACTGCTACTTGAGCGAGTTGTTCTTTGGTGGTTCCATATTCGTGCATATGTCTCATAGCCATCATAGCGTAAAGACCGGGGAAGGTTGCACCAAAAAATGCTTCCCATTCTTGGTCGGCAGCTGTAGCTAATGTTTCAGTGGCTGATCCTCCTCCGACGTCGTTCATTTTTTCTATTCCGCCTATTACTACGACGTCGTTCATACCTGAAGCTATTGACATGTATCCTTGTCTAAAAGCTAAACCGCCAGAGGCACATGCTCCTTCTACACGCGTACTCGGTATGTTTTCATGAGAAAAACCTGAGGCGTCAGCAACCAGGGCACCGACGTGTTCTTGTCCTACAAAACGCCCTGAGCTCATTGATCCTACATACATGCCATCGATTTCTTTTCCCTCTATGCTGGTGTCGAGTATTGCTTTTGAACCTGCCTCTGCTATAAGTTGACGGAAAGATTTATCCCATAATTCTCCGAATTTAGTAACTCCTACTCCTATAACTGCTACATCTCTCATTTTTTTATCACTCCCAATATAATAAATCAGTATATTTCGCGTATTCTCCATAGCTGATATATTCTTTATTTGCTACTAGATCAGCTATCGTCGGAGCTTTTTCTTTTTTCAATTTTTTTATTTCATCGGTGACAGTTATGTCGAAACTGTCGCTTCCTGCTCCTGATCCATAGCTGCATACAAATATTCTTTCTCCTGGTTTTGCTACATCCATCACCGAAGCTAATCCGATAAGAGACGCTCCGGAATAGGTGTTACCGATTTCTGGTACAATTAAACCTTGTTCTATTTGGTCCATAGTGAAACCAAGTGCTTTAGCGGCTTTCATAGGGAATTTACCGTTTGGTTGGTGGAATACGGCATAGTCGTAATCTTCAGGTTTACAATCTACTCTTTCAAGTAGTTTTTTAGAGCAACCTATCACATGTTTGAAATATGCTGGTTTACCGGTAAAACGTCCGCCATGAGCCGGATATTTCATCTCTGCTCTTCTCCAAAAATCTGGTGTATCTGTAGTGTAGGAACATGTATCGTTTATAGATGCTATAACATTGTTTTCTCCTACTATGAATGCTGCACCTCCAGCTGCTGCAGAATATTCAAGGGCGTCTCCAGGTGCCGCCTGAGCAGTATCTGATCCGATCCCCAAGCCATATTTGATCATATCTGATTTTACTAGTGCAATACAGTTTTGTATACCTGCGGTTCCTGCTTTACATGCAAATTCATAGTCGGCTACCATTAGGTCTGGTGTTGCCTCAATAGCTTCTCCTACTATAGTCCCGGTTGGTTTTACCGCGTAGGGGTGTGATTCGCTACCTATGTATATTGCTCCTATGTCTTTAGGGTTTATATTGCATCTTTTTAATGCTGCTCTGGCTGCTTCTACGCTGATGGTAGCTGTGTCTTGGTCGACATTTGGTACAGATTTCTCTTTGATTTTTAGTCCCTGGCTTATCCTTTTTCCATCTTTTCCCCATACAGATGCTATATCTTCTACTTTTATACGTGTACGGGGTATGCTGGCTCCATAACTAATGATTCCAATGTCGTTCATAAGATACTCACAGACATCCCCAAGAAAAACAATCATATTTAAAATTGCCGATTTATTTTTCGTCTATAAACGAAAAAAGTTTTTTGTTTCAAATCATTATCTTCAAAAACAACAACAGGATTTAGATATCCTGTAAAATTATATATTTTTCGGACACCTCTTTCACCATACTAAATTTTGTCTGAGATCTATCATATGTAGATTTACACCCATTTCTTCAAGACGCAGTAAATAAGGGTCTCCCATTCGTTTTTTAAATCTATCAACAAAATTGTATCCTGCTTCTGATCCTAGCCTGGAAGATACATCTTCAATGAGAGCCTGTAAACTTCTACCCATTTTAATAGGGCTTACATACTCAGCTTTTTTAGAGATAGATACGGCGTCAAAACCGCTGGAATAGTTATTTCTATCTATCTTTATATAGTTTAAAGCCTCATAATCACTAGAGAGTTTATACAAAGATTTATCAATACTCATTATAGCATAGCTCTCAGCGCTAACTTCACTTAAAACATCAATTAAACTCTTAACTGTACGTTTAACTACTACATATTGACTCATACGAATAGCATCAACGTTAACATTTAGTTCACCAAGTTTCAGAGCATATCTTGAAGTGATTTCCTCCCTAAATTTGTCGATAAAATCTAAAACACCATGATCATTAAGAGCGATATTTGTTTGTTGTAACATTTTCTGTATAGCTACACCTATTTCTTTTGAATCAATTGAATTTACTTTTTTGTTGATAGAAACGATACCTTTGCCTCTAACATGTATATCGTTAATTGTTACACATTCTAGAGTTTTATACTGGGTGCTAAAACGTTCAACTATCTCATCTAATATACTAAAAGCAAAATTACGATTTCTGATTTTACTTAAAACATCAAACAATGTCTTGAAAACATATCTCAAAATTTCTTCATTACTAATTTCAAAGGCTTGTTTCCTACTTTTTTCAACTAAAAACTCGTTCTGCATGGCGTCCAGATCTAAACCGTTTTCCTCGAAACTTTGTTGATACTCATATGGTAGACTCTCTTTGATTTCTTTTATAAAGAAAAAACCGGCGTTTTCACCTAAAATCTTTATTATGCCTCTCAATAAAAGTTTAGAAGCATTAATTAGTTCGTCTATTTCAACAGTGTTTACACCAGATTCGACTATAATTGCATCTTCTGACTCTGAAAATTTAGTATCCTTGATACCAACTTCTTTTAGAAAATCAAATCGTTCTTCAAGGTTATTCAAAACTTTTTCTAAAGCCATTATTGAATAATTTTCAGAAGTTCTTCTACCAATTACCTCAACCACTGTTTGCAACAAATGACCTATTAATTCATCGTTTCTAAACTCTGGCATCCGCATCCCGATATTATAAAAAACCTTTCTTTCCAAAATCCTTTATTTTTTACTATTTTTACATCTTATTACTGGTTTTTAAAACTTCTTATATACTTCTCCAGATCAATCTTCGAAATTAAAACCTCCTATCAAAGTGTTTGATGGAACATGTCTCAACGCTACATTTCCTTCACAGTTGGTAACTCGATCTCCTTCTTTGATTAACCCTTGAGGTAGTTTTGCTTCACCTGAACAAACTTCGTTTTCATCCCATTCTAGATCTTCCTCATAGATACGTTGAACCACTAAAGCTTTCTGGGTTTTATCCATAGATAGAACCAAAGGGGGTTTATTTTTTTCTTCAGATGAAGTATCAAAAACACCTAAAACAATCAACAACAAGAAGAGACAAAAAAGACCACTTAAGAAAAACTGGATATGGTAAAACCAGATGGATAAAAACCAGCATATAATCCAAGTTGCACCAAGTACCTTCTCGATAGAAGGTATGTTATCAACAATATCTTTGACGTCCACCCTCATAGATTACCAGACAAATAATTGTAATAGAAAACATGTTTATTTTATTTATTATCGTCCCAGAAGCCACGTGTGCGAGCATAATTTAACTCTGCTTTATGGATATCCTTAAGGAGTTTCAACACTTCTTCCTCTGATTTCTTCAACTCTGTTTTATCGTGTTTCCTTAATATTCTAGCAGCTGTGTCTGGTCCGACTCCCCGTGCCATCAGAGTCATAACTGCATATTCTCCATAACTCAGCACCAAACTAGCGTTTTTATGTAGTCGTCTAACCTGTTTAATGTCGCTGCTGGTTTTCTCTTGCTTTTTTAATACATCCGCTTTATTTTTGTTGTATCTTCTAAGAGCAACAATCTTTATAGCGTTACATTTAGAACATCGAGGTTGCTCTCTAACGCGACTAACGGTTTTGTCCCAAGTATGTCCACAATTTGTGCAAACTAAAGATAGCTTAGTGGAGTCTAAACGTTTTTTCAAAGCCATTAGAATGCTACGTGTAGCTTTCTGAGGAGCCATTAAGCCTTTTATTGCTTCCAAACCAGCGGTAGATATAGGGGACAAACCTTGTTTATGTATCTTAATTTCACCTGTTTGGATGTCTTTTAAAACTTGTTGGGTATTCTCGATATCCATGCGTTCCCAAATAATTTTGTCAACTGCTTCATCAAAAATCAAACTGTTTTCAAACAAAGTAAACAGTTTTTTAACGCCTACATGTTTATAGTCAAAATCTTTTCTTAGCGCTCCAAACTTCCTAGCTACATATACCAGTTCCCATCTTATATAGTTAGAATTTCTAACAACAGTTCTTAATAGATAAGATAAACTCTCAGGTTTAACTTCCAGTAGAATCTCCTTTATTTTATCTACAGATATTCTGCCAGGTAGCTCCAGATTTATTCTATATGCATCGGTGTTTACACCAATGCTTTCTCCTATACGTTGGGCTAATAGTGCAGATATAAGTCTACCTAAAGTTTCATTAATTTTTGTCCCAAAACAGGCGTTTATAACAACGGTTTTATCATCAACGTCAATAGTGATGTTCTGATGATCAGGAATTATATATCCTTCTTTTTTTTGTTCTGCAACCTGTTTTTTAGCATTTTTAAAAACTTGATCTTTACCAGGATATCCTGCATTTGATTCATCTAACATTTTTTTTCTAAGTTTTCCTACTTTTAAAGCAACTTTATAGGGTATAGGAATATCTTCACCAGTCCAGGATGGAACATTACCTATCTCTTTAGAAGGAGAAACCAGAATTTCTTTCTCTTCTATCTTTATAATATTCCAGGATTGACCTTTAAGAATAAAATATGATCCTTCAAAAACATTGTTTATAACGAAGCTTTCATCAAGTTTACCTATCTTTTCCCTACTGTTTATATCAACAGCTATATATGTTTCCTCATCAGGAATCATAGATATATTGTCCAAAAAATAATGACGTGATTTACGTTTTCTACCTACGACTCCTTCTTTTTCCTCCATCCAAATACTTCTTTGTTTTCTAAGTTGAGATAAAACCATTTTAAAAAGTTCTTTTTTGAGATTATGAAAAGGATAACTCCGTTTTATGATGTTATATATTTTATCAATCTTGATCCTACGATACTCCAAAGCTATAGATATAATCTGATTGGTGAGTACAGAAAGTGGGTTCTGTCTAACCTTTAGCCCCTCTATTTTTCCCTCCAAAGCTCTACGTGCTATAACTAAACTCTCAATGGCTTCCTCAGGAGAAGTAGCAAGTATTATCCCTTCTGATGTTTTCCCAACTTGATGACCTGAACGTCCTACTCGTTGAAGAATTCTTTTCACTTGCCGTGGGGAATTATACTGGATGACAAAATCAGTGTCTCCGATATCTATACCTAGCTCAAGAGAAGAAGTACAAATCAAAGCTTTTAAATCCCCGTTTTTAAAAGCATCTTCAGATTCAATACGGGCATTTTTTGAAAGAGAGCCATGATGTACCTCTATTTTATAATCTTTTTTCCACTGGTGAAAACGGGAAGAAAGAATCTCTGCTCCATCACGGGTGTTCAAAAAAACGAGAGTGGATACATGTTTATTGATTAGGTTTTTACATTTACGGATAGAGGCAAAACTGATTGGGTCTATCTGAAAACGGTTAGCAAGTTTATAATCATTCTTTTTAACTGTAGGATAGTCAACACTTAGATCTATATGTTTAGTAACATCAACTTTTAAAATTTCTACATCACGAAAATCATCGTTTTTTAGACCACCAAGAAAACAAGCTACCTCCTTGGGTGAACCCACCGTAGCGGATAAACCAATCCGTTGGAAATCAATATTGTTTTCTTCAGAGGTTAACTCATAGAGACGCTCCAAAGCTACACTAAGCTGCCCGCCACGTTCATCACCCGCCAACTCATGTATCTCATCTACTATCATCCATTTTACAGAATGGAGGTGTCTCCTCAGGCGTTTACCTGTAAAAAGTATCTGAAAAGTCTCTGGAGTGGTAATAAGCATATCTGGTGGGTTCTTTGACTGCCGGGCTCTTTCCTTTCTACTTGTGTCTCCATGACGAACCGCTATATCTATACCAAGTTTTTTACCCCATTCAAAAGTACGGCGAAGCATGTCTCTATTTAGAGCCCGTAGAGGAGTGATATAGATTATAGAGATGCCTTCATCTTTTTTGTCTACCAGCTCTTTGTATTTTAAAAAATTATTGAAAACTGGCAGTAAAGCAGATTCAGTCTTCCCTAAACCGGTGGGTGCTATCAGTAAAACGTTTTTTCCTCTAAGTATAGGTTCAATTGCTTTGATTTGTGGCTCTGTAGGTTCCTCTATGTCTTTTTCAAGCAGAATTTTTTGTATTTCAGATTTTAAAAGTGAAAAAACATTACTCATTTTTTATCTGGAGTTGAGGTTTAAAGAATTATTAGTATATTTTTCTTTTCCCATTTCTTTTTTCTTAAAACGTTTGTAATGGGGGCAGATTTATATTGAGATAAGTTATATCATATAAGTGAAGGGATTAATTTAAAAACAAGTTATCAATATAACAATTGTAGTATTTAACAAAAAAAAATATTGCCTGGAAGGGTGGGTTGAGAATAAAAATGAGAAAAATAATGGTTGTAGATAATGAACCTGACATAGTGGATTTAACTCGGACAGTGTTAGAACTCGGTGGATACAATGTGGTAACTGCGTCTAGTGGTGAAGAATGTCTTAGGAAGCTTGAAGATGAACCGGTTGATCTCATACTTTTGGATATTATGATGCCTGGTATGAGCGGTTGGGATGTTTTTAACCGTATCAAAAACAAGTCTCTTGACACCAAAGTTGCTTTTCTTAGTGTATTAGAAATCTCTGAGAAACGTAAACAAGTTTTATTAAACGAAGGTCTCGCTGACTATATTATGAAACCTTTCGATAAAGATACTTTGTTGGATAGAATCGATAAAATAATGGAAAAGAAAGAACAAGAGGAGAAAGAAAAAGAAGAGGAGCAAGAGGTTTAAACAAAATTTTGGAAAAAATTGTTTTTTGGTTTTAATTATGAATAAAAAAATCATGGTTGTTGACGATGAAGAGGATGTTTTGTTCACTGTTGGAAACATGTTGGAGATGGAGGGTTATGAAGTTATGAAAGCTGCTGATGGTGAACAAGCTCTTGATATGCTCGAAAATAAAGATACTCCTGATCTTATACTTTTGGATATTATGATGCCTGGTATGGACGGCTGGGATGTCTGTGCCAAAATAAGAGAAAACTCTGATTTGTCTGGTATCCCAATTATTTTTTTAACTGCGAAGGGTGACACTATGAGTGTAGGTATGGGTGGTCTTGGAGCCGAAGATTATATCGTCAAACCTTTCAACGTTAAAGATTTAAAAGAAAGAGTTGAACAAGTGTTAAAAAGTAAAGGTAAATAAAAAAAAAGAAAAAAGAAGAAACTATTATTTTTTTTACGGATTTCCGTTACCGCCGTTTCCTTTATTACCTGGACCGCCTTTTACAACTACTTTTACAGTATCAGTTGAACTTGTGTCGCCATCACTAGCGGTAAGTGTAACAGTGTAGCTTCCTGTTTCGTTGTAAGCATGACTGACCACTTCACCAGTTGTTGCGCTTGTGTTATCGCCGAAATCCCATGTAAAGGTTATATCGTCACCTTCAACGTCAAAAGTTTCTGATGCGTTGAAAGTTATAGTTTCATTTACAGTTGTCATCACAGGTTTACCGCGTGTTCCATTTGCCACCAAATCTATTGATGGTGGACGGTTTCCAGTCATATTTTTAAGTTTTTCTTGGTCTCTAATCCTTGCCGTAGTTCCGTTTGCATGTTCTACTCTTAATGCTCCTATTACTGGAACTAAAATATATTTTTTACCTTGACCGACGCTATGAACTGATTTATCCAAATCTATCTCCACAGTGAGAGTATTATTTCCTTCTCTTAGGTCAAAGAGATGCTGTATTTTTAGTGTCTCAGATGGAACTTTTATATATACTGTTTCTCCAGTTTCGTTTAATACTCCAGTTGCGTTGTCTACCATAATCCAAAGTTTAGAGTAGTTTCCAGTTTCTATTTCTTCTAAACCCAGGGTTTCACTTAGATTTTCCATATGAAGCTGGATTAAATCCATGGTCGTCGTCTCCAGATTTATTTCTTCCCATTCTTCGTTGTCTCCATCATACAGTTTTAAACCTGAAAACGTCACATTCAAATATTTGAAGTCTTCTGTTGGTTTATCTTTTATGTTGATGGTTGTAAGAGACCCTGCTTCTGTTGGTGTTTCGTCTTGTCGTATACATCCACATGACAATGCAACTAACACTATCATTACCAAAACTGGTATTATTTTCCTATTCATCTTTTCCTCACCCTCTTATGATTAATGTGTCATCAAAATAATGGATAATTGTTTTTAAATGTTGCTATATTTAAAGAAAATTTTTTATCTTTTTTTTCAAAGAGAATTCATATGTTTTTTGATTAAGGATTTAATAGTACCTGATGTCCCTAATGTCTTTACCTTTACTTCTCTTCCCTTGATTTCCTTTATTGATTGTAACAATTTTATGGAGTTTTCTTTTTCGATATGTCTACATCTTAGGATTCCTTCTTCACCGTTGAATCTCACAATATATAAACCCATTTTTTTACAATGCTCACCGAACAGTTCTGAACATCTTTTTCTGACTATATAAATAATATCGCCTTTATCTAGACTATTTCTGTTTTCATCTATACATTCTACTTTGAATCCTATATATCGTCGTCTTCTTCCTTCTTTCACAACCAAAACTTGTGTCCCTCATCGTTTACAATCATTTTAGAAGAAATATGTTAAAAAAGAGAGATTATAGATGATTTTATTCTGATTCTATTCGTGGAGCCAACAAGTAGGTTACATGTCCTTTTTCGTCTGCAATGTCAAATTCTACTTTTATAGGGTTGTCGTTTCCAAGCATAATAGTCATTGTGTTTTCATCGCTAACAGGTTTTATCATATTGCTGAAGTAATCTATTGAGAAAAGACTTTTGCATTTACTCTCCGTTTCTAACTCGTTGAGTAAATCTTTAGGGAGATTCAAATTAACAGTATCGGTGTCTCCCTCGGCAGCTAACTCAAAACTTTTTTTATCAACCATTAAAGAAAGATGATCTGAGACAGCTTCAGAAGCTCGCACCCCTTGACTAAGCTCGGAGGCTTTTAACACTATTTTAGCTGGAAGATTAAGATTCGGCATCTTTGGATCAGGCATACCTGCTGTATCTATAAGCCCCATACGTCTAACCAGATTCCCAATTTTTACTATCAAACGGTTGCTATCTTCGTTGTATTCGAGGTTGACGATATCTCCACTTTTGGAAAGACGCATTATACCAGCTAACTTATCCATGTCTACTCCCAGCTCCATTTCTTCGGCTTTGTATTCTTCAAAAGCGTCTTTTTTAACTTCAAGGTTGACCATAGCTACATGAGCTGGATCCACCGCTCTAAGAGAAATCCCTTTAGGAGCGATATTAAATTTTACTTCGTTAACCAATGGAGATGTAACATCAATTATGCCTTTCAAAACTTCTGATTTTACTTTCGCGTTGAACATATTTCTTTTTTTCCTCCCCTGAAAAAAATATTTTTACGATATAGTTGGATCGACTTTTGTAAAAAGATAAAATGCAGAATTGGTTTATAACAATGACGGTATTTTTCTATTTTTTTACAGACATCATGAGTTTGTCTTTGTTTTGCTCATGTAGCAGCCATAACGCAATAGGCATACCCTTACCGGGTTCATGCATAACTGATTCTGTTAAATTATAGATTTCTTCATCAGTATATTTGTTGCAGCATTCTTCACACAAAAAATGTTGATCATCAAATACCAATCCTGAAAGATTTTCATCCAACGAAATTTTACTTTCACATTTTAAACAGGTTTTAACAGACGTTTTAAACCACCATAGCTATATTTTTCATCTTGTAATCTTAATCAAAGTTTATAAAACCATCTCCTCTGTATTAGATTTGAACTACTCTTTTTCTTTTATGAAATCTTTATAAGACAGTCTTATTTTACTTCTACTAAATATTTAGAGGGAATAGGAGAAGAAAAGAACTAATGGATAAAAAAATAGATGAAAATATACCTTCCAATCTTGGAGGTAAACCAAAAATTGCTTACTTTTCAATGGAGATAGGTATTAACGAAAACATTCCAACATATAGCGGGGGGTTAGGGGTACTTGCAGGAGATACAATTAAATCATGTGCTGATTTAAACATCCCTATAGTTGCTGTAACTCTTCTCTCTGAGAAAGGATATTTTTATCAAAAAATAGATGAAAATGGAAACCAGGTTGAGTTACCACTTGAGTTTTCTATTGAGGATCATTTGGACAAACTTCCCTCTATGACAAAGGTTGACATTGAAGGAAGAGAGGTTAAAATCCAGGTTTGGTATTATCCTGTTAAAGGGATAAGTGGTTTTGTGGTGCCAGTATTTTTCTTGGATACCAATGTTGAGGGAAACAGTGATTGGGATAGAAGTTTAACTAAATATCTGTATGGTGGCGACAACAAGTATCGGCTGGCGCAGGAGATAATTTTAGGAGTCGGCGGCGTTCGTATGTTGAAATCATTAGGTTATACAACTATTGACAAATACCATATGAATGAGGGCCATGCTGCATTAAGCACCGTTGAACTTTTTAATCGTTTTAACGATATCGACAAAGTTAGAAACCATTGTGTTTTTACTACTCATACACCTGTTCCTGCAGGTCATGACCAGTTTGACTTAGATATGACGAAGGATATGGTTGGTGATCTTTTACCCGATTTTATTTTAGATGATATTACTTTCGAAAACCGTCTAAATATGACTCGTTTAGCTTTGTTTTTTAGCCATTATGTCAACGGTGTAGCTAAGAAACATGGTGAGGTTTCAAGGATGATGTTCCCCGGGTATAGTATTGACTCCATTACTAATGGTGTGCATAGTCCTTCTTGGGTCTCCGAACCTTTTCAAAGATTGTTTGATAAACATATGCCTGGTTGGCGTTCAGATCCATATATTCTCCGTTCTGCTTTCAGTATAGACAAACAAGAGATATGGGATGCACATCTTGAAGCTAAACGTAACCTAATCGATTTTGTTAACAAAGAATACAATGCAGATATGAATGAAGATGTTTTCACTATTGGTTTTGCTCGTCGACAGACAGCCTACAAGAGACCAGATCTGCTAATTTCTAATCTTGGTCGACTGTTAGAAATCGCTGAAAAATCAGGCTATATACAAATTATTTATGCAGGTAAAGCTCACCCAAAAGATGGATCAGGTAAACAGGCTATCAAAAAAATATTTGAAGCAATGAAATCGATAAATGATGACAAAGTAAAAATGACTTTTATTCAAAATTATAATCTTGGTGTAGCAAAGAAACTAATTCCTGGTGTGGATCTATGGCTTAATACTCCTCGTCGTCCAAAAGAAGCTTCCGGTACAAGTGGTATGAAAGCAGCGCATAACGGAGTTCCACAGTTTGGCACGCTTGATGGTTGGTGGTTAGAAGGATGCATTGAAAACATAACTGGTTGGAGTATAGGTCCTGAAAAAACAGATGAGGATGCCTCTGATGACGAAATAGATAGAAACGAGTTGTATGACAAACTTGGAAACTGGATTATACCAAAGTTCTATCAGGATCGAGACAACTGGATTCGTACCATGAGGAGCTGCATCGCGATTAACGCCTCATTTTTTAACACTAACCGTATGATACAACAATACGTTCTAAACGCCTATTTCAAATAAAAAAAATTCTTTTTTTTAAACTTCTGTTATTTGTTCTTTCATATCTTGAAGTATATTCATATAGTTGATGAAACCTTCATATGGGCTGTCATAAT
The DNA here is from genome assembly GCA_036626215.1 of Thermoplasmatota archaeon. Taxonomy (GTDB): domain Archaea; phylum Thermoplasmatota; class E2; order DHVEG-1; family DHVEG-1; genus JAZKSG01. The sequence continues at coordinate 15,530 of JAZKSG010000017.1, read as the reverse complement.
GGCTGAAATAGGTGTGAACTTCTCCATCTTGCATTCCTTTAGTTGAACAATAATATAGATGATCCGAGGTTTGAAGAAGACGCCATGTATGAAGTAAATCCTCACGTCCTTGTTCTTTAATCATCCTACCGATGTTTTTCAACTCGTTAAAACAAGCGACCTGCATATCGTTACCCAACCAAGTTGAAACATCTCGATCAGAATCCGCCCATGAGACAGCCCATGGAACATCCAGTTCACCAACCGTATCATACCGATTTGTTGCTTCGGAAACAGTTACAAAATCAAGATGATCATGTCTTAACACTTGAGAAGGCAGATGTTCTAAAAACCTAAAAATACCTGTGTCTTCCCAATGATGTTCACCAAAAGTTTCGTAATCCATAAAAATATTGACTATGTCACCTTGGCAGTTAGACATCCAACTGGCATATTTATCGGCGGTTAAAGGATGACCTTGCCATCTACGGGAGGAAAAACGGAAACCTATATCATCACTGAGGTCATAGTTCCGTAGTAAAACCTTAATGTTTGAATTAACTGGTTTATACAAAAAATTTGGAGAACGCCATTGAAGTACCTTTTCGGTTCCTTCAGTGATAATGCTTTTATAGCCCATTTCCTCTATTTTTTTTGCAATTCTGTTATCATAGATCGCCTCTGTATTTCTAAAAACATTAGGGGTATAGTTAAACACTTTTTTCATCAAATCATTATGCATACGTACTTGGTTCTCAAACTCATCCATATCGTCATACAATGAAGACAAAGAATGATAATACGTCTCCTCCATTATATCTACAGCACCAGTTTTAACCAGTTCTTTGAAACTTTCCAGGAGTTCTGGTTGATACTGTTTACAATACTCTACAAAAGTACCAGTTAAACTAAAAGAAACACGGAATCTCCCATCATACTTACGTATTAAATCAAGAAGAAGACGGTTGGTTGGAAGATAACATTTCTTTGTTACCTTATCAAAAATCTCTTGGTTGAGTTTTTTATTGAAATAATTTTCCAACGTATTTTTTTTAGAGCCCATATCAAATACGCTGAAACGATTCAACCTGATAGGTTGATGTACCTCAAAATACATGCATACAGAAGTCATGCAGACACCTCTCTATAAAGCTCAACTGTTCTATCAGCGACGTTCTCCCAGGTAAACAATTCTAATTCTTCTTTTGCCTTCTTAGATAAAACCTTGTGTAACGGGTTATATCGGAGAAGAGAAATTATCTTATTCGCCATTTCGTCAGTATCCCAAAAATCAACTTTCAAACAATTTAGAAAAACCTCTGAGAAACCAGCGGTTTTGGAAGCAATTGTAGGTGTGCCTGCAGATATTGCCTCTAACGCAGTAATCCCAAAAGGTTCACTGACAGAAGGCATAACATATACACTTGAAATCCCATAGATATGATCAACTTCTTCATCAGTAAGTCGACCAGTAAAAACGACTTTATTCGAAATATCTAAATCAATTGCTTTATCGACAAGACGAGGAAGCATTTCACCAGATCCCGCTACCACAAAACGAGTGTTTGGTTCATAGTCTACAACTCTTTTTGCTGCCTTTAGAAAAAACTCAGCTCCTTTTTGAATAGTGAGACGACCTAAAAACAAAACTATTTTCTTTTTCTCTTTTTCCTCAATAGGGTAAACCGCGTTATGAACCACTCTAATCTTATCTGGGTTTATACCATATTTTTCAACTAAAACTTTTTTAGTAAAATTACTTACAGCGATTATAATATCTGCCTTCTTCATGCCTTCTCTTTCGATGTCGATAAACCACTGGTTAGGATTGTTCCATCCGCTTCGGTCATACTCAGTAGAATGAACCGACAAAACAAGAGGTATACCCAGTTCTTCTTTAAGTTTTATAGAAGAACTCATAGTGAGCCAGTCATGACAATGTAATAGATCATAGCCCCCTATTTTTTTAGAAGATTTTTTTACTCTCTCTACAACAAGTTCGTTGTATCTATCGACTGCTTCAAAAAAACTACCAGCTAACGCTTCATCCTCTACTCTATCATAGGGAAATATAGTTGCTTCTCCCACTTCAATTATATTTAAATTTTCTTTGTTACTAGCCGTATTATGATTAGTTTTAGGCATAAAAAAATAGACTTGAATATCTTTATCAGCAAGACTACGTGTCAACCCGTAGCAATGGGTAGCTAATCCACCTGCCTTGAAAGGTGGATATTCCCAACCAATCATAGCAATATTCATGAAAACTTTTTTCCTCTCTACCTTCAATAAAAAAGGCTTTAGTTGCAACTCCCCATCTGTTTAGGTGTTTTAATCTTTTCCTTATTTCAAACAAACCGTGTTTTCTTCTTCGAAATGTATTTTCTCTTCACGTTTAAGCCATCCTAACGCTGAATAAATGTCTTTTTTATCTGCTCTCATTATTCTTTTGATGAGGGGTATATCTGCTTTTTTCCACATGTCAAGTATCTCCCATATTTTTCCAGCGTTGGTGCCAATGTGGCTTTCAAGGTTTGTGTCACCAAGTTGATAACAATCATCTTCTTTCAAGACTTTATTCTCACGGGCGAGCCATCCTACGCCGCTATAAAATTCTTCTTCATTCATCTCTGTTTTTTCTAATACTTCGTTTTTATCTAGGCAGCCATGCTCATTCAAAATATGCCATATTCTTCCGGCGTTCTCTCCAAACTTAATAGTGGTGTCTTCCACACTCATCCTCCATCCTTCCATTGATTATATGATAAATAATATCATATCGGCATATAAGTTTATCTAAAAACTGTTGAAGAATAAATCAGTAAATCCGCTGTTTTTTTCCCTGCTTAACAACAAATTAAAAAATTGGAAATAGTATTTTTTAGGCTTTTTTACAGAATGCCATTGTTGATATTCCGAAAGTTGTCTTAGGTAGTATATCTATTAACCCGGAAAATCTTCCTAACCAGCTGGTGTATCCACAGAAACCAAGTAGCAACATACTATGTTTTCCATCCATTGTGGCTGTGGCATTACTTCCAAATATAGCTGATCTCACCAACGGTGTTATCTTTGTCTCCGCTCTGTTGTTTTTATATTTGCAGAAAATAAATGTTTTTGGATTTATACGTCCTCTTCTAAATGGATTTAGAACAGATATCGTTTTGAAAAGCACTCTTTTTTTAGGTTGAAAATGAAAACCTCTTCCTTTTGATGAGACTAGAAGCAGTCCCGCCTTTCCGATGAAGGAAGGGACTGTTTGGTTACTTTCATTTTGATCGTTATCATCGGTGTTGTTTCCGTTGGTTTCATTTGTATCGTTCTGGCTTCTATTGAAAAAGTTTTTTATTTTATTGGTTATATTTCTGAAAAACTCCATAAATCTGGAGTCGTTAAAAAACATTTGTTTGCATTTTTCTTCTAAAACCTCAGAGAAATCTTCGTTTTCTGAATAACTAAGATTTATCTCAATTGGTGTTATTTCCCCATCTACTCCCACTCTGTTTAAAATAACTTTTTTAGTAATAGTTTCTTCTTCTGTTTGTTCAATTATGTCTGTTTCTTGTTTTTTTATTGTTAGCGCGGAGCTGCCGCTAAGCGCAGTAGTTACAAATAAGAGACAGGTTAGTAATGCTATTATTTTTTTACAGTTTATTTTCATTTTTTTTCCACCCCATAGGTAAATTCAAAACTCAACATTAATATATTATGGAATTATATTAAACTTGATATTTAAGCTTTTCTAATCCTTTCTCCATTTATATCCACATTTTGTGCAAGTATAAAACCTGCTTTCTGGTTCATCTGCGGCTCTCATCTGACGGAGTTCCCAGTACGCTTCATTATGGCCACATTTAGGACAACTAACATCTTTGGTCTTAGGCCTAACATCATCTTTTTCTTCTATAACTGTAACCTCTTTTTTGTTCTGCTCGCTAACTACAACATCTTCGCTATCATCTTTTTTCTTTTCGAATCCACATCTTCCACAGACTAAAACGTCGCCTTTTGGATACATTAAACCTTTACATTTTGGACAAAACATAGACTTTTTTCATACCTCCTTTAAAAAATCATTTATAATGACATCGTGATCAAAAGACAAGCCAGGTAAATCATCTATCTTAAAAAATTTTGCCACAGCAGCATCATCCCCACCTTTAACTGCTCCATTGACTACCTTCAATTTGTATACAGCACTAACCATATGTCCTCGTGGGTCTCGTTCAGGATCAGAATAAACGCCAACAAGTTTCTCTACTTCAGTTTTTAGACCGGTTTCTTCGAAAACTTCTCTTTTCACAGCTTCTTCCGTTGTTTCACCATACTCTACAAATCCTCCTGGGAGAGCCCATTTATCTTTGAAAGGAGGATTTTTTCTTTTAATCAATAAAATCTCTTTATCCTCTTTTAAAACTACTCCATCAACTGTAAGCTTAGGATTTTTATATTTCATATTATAATGGACGGAACCAATAGCATCTAACCTATTTAAAACTTAATCCTAGAAAAAAATTATAAAAAATTTTTATTGAGTCATTGACTCCCAAAAAGACGGCAGCTCTTTTTGGAGTTCAGATTTCCACAACTCAAACGTGTTTTTATCAATCTTATTTGTATCTTTGCCTTTAAAAAATTTGGAGCGATTATCCTCTAAATTTTCTTTGCTATTGTTCAAAATCCCAACCCTTCCTATGTTTTTTCTCTGTATATGGAATGTGTTGAATCCTTTATTTAGGTTTTGAGTAGGTAGATATGTAGAGATATATGTAGCCCCATAAAAAAATCGAGTTGTTTTTACAGTAAGTTTCAAAAATGATAAACTTATTCCATCACAAAACGAAAAAAGTTTGAGAGGGCTCGTAGTCTAGGGGTTATGACGTCGCCTTGACATGGCGGAGGTCGCCGGTTCAAATCCGGCCGAGCCCATATTAAGCTTCTAAAGATGTGGTTTAGAAAAAAAGGAATATTTGGAGGAAATTTGTTTTTTTATGGCTAATTATCAAACTAAACATGGTTTTAACGATGATGAAGTTGTTAGTGCTTTACAAAAAGATATACGTAGAGGTTTAGAGAAAAATGCATTGTATTGGGCTTTTGAAATCTGTGATGGTGGAGAACATAAAAGTGGTTTTAGTCGTTTGAGAAATAGGTTGATAATAATCACCTATGAAGACATTGGTATGGGTGAGCCGGGGACGGTGTTGGAGGTTTCTAATGCCGTTGAAGACATGGAAAATCTTTGGAAAGCAAAAAATAGTGGTTGGAAAATCGTTTTGGCGTATATTATTTTAAAGCTTTGTCGAGCTAAAAAATCTCGTATTGCTGATCACTTTCAAAATGTGATATTTGATAGTTGGAAAAATGAAAACGCTAAGGAGGAAGGTTTTGAGATACCAGATTATGCTATAGATATGCACACTTCTAAAGGAAATCTTAGAGGGAGATCTAAGGGTTCGTTAAAAGGAGTTAAACATTTTATAGAGGAAGGCGAAAAACTAGATGAGGAAAACCAGGATGTTGAAGATATCTATCGGAAAAAAGCTCATGAGATATTGAAGAGAAATAAAAGATGACATGAGCCGTGTTTTTCTATATCCTGTATATCATGTGTTTCTTCCTTTTATAGTAACATTATTAAACAAACCTTTGATTTATATTATTCATTGGACAGATTATGAAAATTCTTGTTCTCAATGTTGATCGGGATGACGATTTTGGTAGAAAAGCAAATGTGAAAAGCCCGGTGGTTGGTGTTGAAGATAACATCAACGCCGCTAATAAGTTAGGGGAGATAGATCCTGAGGATTCAGATCTTAACTCCATTTTTTCTGCTATTTCAACCTATAAACAGTTGGACAAAGAAGATAAAGATGTAGAAATCGCTACTATATGTGGCCACATAAATGTTGGTATAAAATCTGATGAAATAATATCTGATCAACTTGAAGAAGTACTTGATGAAACCAAAGCTGATGAAGTGATACTTATCAGCGATGGTGCAGAAGATGAATATGTTTTACCGATAGTTGAATCAAGAGTCAAAATAACTGCTGTAAAAAGAGTAAACGTTAAGCAGAGTAAAGAACTTGAAGATACCTATTATCGTTTTGTAAACCTTCTAAGTGATGAAAAAGTACAGAAGCAGGTTCTGTTGCCTCTGACTTTAGTAATAATCGTATGGGGTTTTTTCGCTCTGCTAGATATGGCTTCCACAGGTTTTGGAGCTATACTTTTGACACTTGGAGCTTATCTTCTGATACGTGTTTTCCAATGGGAGCGTACTATTGCTTTCATATGGGAAGAAATAAAATCAGGTTTCCTAACAGGTAAACTCTCTCTTTATACCTCTATTATTGCATTTGCTATAGTTTTAGTTAATGCTTTATTAGCTTATAACCAACTAGATTTTGATAAACCCGGTTTTGTATCAATCATATATTTCATCTACAACATGATTTGGGGTATAGTAATAGCTGGTTTAATAGCTGTATTTGGACGAGTTGTAGACTTATATGTGAGAGACAAAAAGACTCCTTGGAAATATTGGGTGGCTCCTTTTTCCCTGTTTACTTTTGGTTTTATTTCCTCAGCGGTATTTGGAGCTTTATATAATGCTTTGGAACATTGGCCTAATAGTTTCAACTTAAACGCTTTTTTCACTTTACGTTTTATAGGCTATACAAGCACGGGTATAATGATAGCTTTGGTTGGAGCTATCACTTATCATTATATCAAAGATATTCATGACACCGAAAACAAAGAAATGGAAATCGAGAAAGAAACAAGGGAAATAGGTTAGACCATCAAGATATTTTTTTTATGTTATATGAAAACTGGGGGAGATGGTATAAGAAAATAAGACAGGATTTGAATCTTGATTTTGAAAAAGATAAACAGTCAGCTGGTTTTTTGAACAACATTTTAAAGGAGGAGAACGTCAAAAAAGTTGAATCTAAAACTTTAAAAAAACTTATAGAAAAACGAGAGACAATAGTTTTTGGAGCTGGCCCGTCACTTGAAAAATTTTTGGAATCAAAAGAGAGTATTACATGGATGAAAAACTTGGTAAAAATTACAGCTGACGGAGCAACAACTGCGTTAGTGGAAAAAGAAATTATTCCTGATGTTGTAGTAACTGATTTAGATGGAAAAATTGAAGATCAAATAAAAGCTAATAAAAATGGTAGTATAGTGTTGATTCATGCACATGGAGATAACGTCGATAAGATAAAACGTTATCTTCCATGTTTCGAAGGGGGAATAATGGGGACAACGCAGATAGATCCTAAAAATTTTGATTATCTGTATAATTTCGGTGGTTTCACTGATGGGGATAGGGCGGTGTTTTTAGCGGATCATTTCCTTTCTAAAAAAATATTTTTGGTGGGTTTTGATTTCAGCGGCAAAATCGGGAGGTATTCCAATTCTGATCAAAAAGATAAAAAACTGAAACTCCAGAAGCTGGAATGGTGTAAAAAACTTATAGCTCATCTAGAAGAAACAAATCCAAATATTGAACATATTTTAGAAACAAAAAAAGGTTAGATTAATAAAACCATTGTGTATTTGGAACCCTTGAGTTAAGTTTATGACGATGATAGACTGGTTGCTGGTTTTAGTTTCATTGTTAGCTCTTTACTTTATAGCAGTTTTAGTTTTAAAAAGAGTTGGTTTTTTTGAAAAATACAATCTTTCGCTGTATGGACCTGCTTTGATGTTTCGTACAAAAAGAGGAATAGGTTTTCTAAAACGTTTAGCTAAAAGAAAACGATTCTGGAAATCTTATGGTAATTTTGGAATAGGTTTCTGTATTATAGCTATGATTTGTATGGTTTCGGTTTTTGTTTTTCAGTTCTGGATGTTAATATATGAGTTACAGCCTCAGGAGAGAGCAAATCTACCGGGTCTAAGGTTTGCTCTTGCTCTACCTGGTATAAACCCTGTTCTCCCACTTGAATACACTTTTTATATACTGCTTGCTTTTGTTGTAGCAATTATTGTCCATGAGTTTTCACACGGAATTCTTAGTATAGCTGAAAGAATAAAAGTAAAATCCTTAGGCTTATTATATTTTATAATCCCTGTAGGGGCATTCTGTGAGCCAGATGAAAAAGAACTAGAAGAAGCTAAAATCGGTAAACGAATGCGTGTTTATTCAGCTGGTCCACTGTCAAATTTTGCTGTAGCTTTTGCAGTGCTTTTACTTTTCTCTTTTGTCTTTATGTCTGCAGTTCAACCAATTGGTGGAGCGCATGTTCTTTCGAATTTTGAAGATTCTCCTGCAGGAGAAATATCGCTTTCAACAGGATCGGTGATAACAAGTTTGAATGATACTAAACTAGATAGTCCAAACGAGTTTAGCACAGCTATCTCAAATACATCTCCTAATCAGACAGTAAACATAACTTATATTTATAGAAGAGAAACTTTCAATAAACAAGTTGAGTTAACTAATAAATACGATTTTTATGTTGAACATGATGTTGATAAGGAAAAACTTAATAAATCACTTAAAAACAATAGCTTTTTAGGTGTAAATTTTGTCAATGTAGATTATTTTGTTTCCTCTTTGAAAAGACCTATATCTTATGATTTCCCTGGTAGCTTTTTGGTTTTGTATGGACTGCCGTTTCTTGGTTACCAAGGATATAACCCTATTGCTTCTCCTTTCAATGAAGCTCTTATTGTACAAGGTCCTTTGAGTGCCATACCTACACCTTTATTCTGGGCTATAACCACTGCGTTGTTCTGGATTTTATGGTTGAATTTATTAGTTGGTCTTTTCAACGTTTTACCTATGGGGCCTTTAGATGGTGGTTTCCTTTTCAAGGATGCTATAGGAGCTGTTATATTAAAACTTAGGAAGAATATATCTGAAGAGCGAAAAGAAAAACTTGTTCAGAGGATATCTTTTACGGTTTCTCTTATAGTTTTATTTTTGGTACTGATGCCTTTCTTCGCCAAATATATCTAAAAAATTTTATGAGATAAAAACTCTGCAAAAAGGGTTTTTTCTCTGAAATCAATCTTTGAGAAAAGAGTTCACCATAATATATGTTGGCGAACAGGGTAAAAATGTATATTTTTTTACTTTTTTGATGTGTTTTTTTATTGTTCTTCTATTTTAACTGTACATGGTGTGCAGATTTTCATCTTTGCTTTACGAAGAGCGTTTTTTGCTTCTTCAAGATTTTCTCTGTTTATCTCTACCGTCATAATTACTTGTCCACGGTTTATTCTCGCTGCGGTTCCAACGTTTTTTCCATATGAGGAGCGCATTCCTTGACTTACACGGTCTGCTCCGGCGCCTGTTGCTTGTTTGTTTTCTCTTAGTACTACATGCGGATAAACTTTAACTCGGAATCTGTAATTTGTTAGACCAACGTTTTTCTCTAAGAATCGGTTAGCAGTTATACGTGAGGATTCAAGGGAGTTATGTCTAATCTGACATTTTTCTTCTGCTATCAATGAAAGTTTCATCGGGAAATCATCTTTTCTGTTCCCATGTACAAACTGGACTATACGAGGGTTAGGAACACCGCCCATATATTCTTTCCTCGTAGTGGGCTGTCCTCTTACATACCGATACATGCTTCCAGGTTTTCGTGACATATTCTTTTACACCAACTTCGTAATTATTTTTTAGTAGGAAAAGCGAAACAAAGAACCTCTTTATAACTTTTATTATAACCCTATATTTTAAACTTATCCTCTAAAAATAGGGCATTTCCGTGTAACCATAACCTTTAAAACTGGTTGCTAATTGCCTAAAACAATAATTAACTTAAAATAACCCGACTATATTGGTGAAGAAAGAATTATGACAGAAAACAATTTAGTATTCCCAGGAGATCAAGTTTCTACATCTGAAGAACTAATGCCTGGAGATGGAACATATGAGGAAGATGGAGTTATTAAAGCAGCTATTCTCGGTAACTACTTTATCGATAAAAAAAACCGGGAAGCGCGAGTCAAAGCTTTAACTAGCACTCCAGTTTTAGTTGAAAAGGGAGACGAAGTATTAGCTGAGGTATCCTCAGTTAGATCTAGTATGGTTATAGCTGATGTAACCCATGTTATAGGTAAAAAAAGAGATATCTCTGGTGATACCAACGGTACATTACATGTATCAGAAATTTCTAAAGCTTATGTTGAAAGCCCTAACTCGGAATATGCACTTGGTGACATCATCCGTGCTGGAGTTACACAGGTTGTACCAAGTATTCAACTCACCACTAAAGGAAAAAATCATGGAGTCATTAAGGCGCTCTGTAAAAAATGTAGAAATCCTTTGGTTAGAAAAGGAAAAATGCTTGAATGTGAAAACTGTGGAAACCGTGAAAAAAGAATGACAGCTAAAGATTATCGTAACTATGATATCAACAGTTTATAAGATTATATTGTGGGTGAAATAAAGTTATGGAAGTTAAAAAAATTAGTAAAACTACTAAACAACTTGAAGTAGAAGTTATAGATGAAGATGAAACAATTTTGAATCCCATAACTGAAACATTACTTCAATTTGACGATGTTGATTATGCATCCTGTATGGCGGATCATCCCATGGCTGATAACAGACGACTCTATATCCGGATGAAGTCAGGTGTTAAGGCAAAACCTGAGGAAGCTCTTGAAAAAGCAATAGGTCAGCTTGAGGAAGAAGTAGAAGATTTTGGAAAAAACTTCAAAAAGAAGAAATAGATGAATCGATGTTTCGATGTGTTAGAAGCAGAGAAAAACATTGGCATCTACACTTTTTTAACATCTAATTGTCGTGGTGTGGGTGGTAGTTTACGGGTATGTCCTGAGGATTTTTATGTTGAAGAAATCTCTGTTTTTCCTCCTGAGGTAGATGATGGTCGTTTTACTATAGCGAAAGTTGAATCTGTTAATTGGGAGACTAACCATCTGGTTAAAGTTCTCTCTAATCGTTTAGGTGTTTCTCGTAAACGTATAAGTTTTGCTGGAACCAAAGATAAACGAGCTAAGACCTGTCAGCTTATGTCTTTTTATAAGATTCCGTGTGATGATTTATTGGATTTGAATATTAAAGATGTAGATATTGAAGATGTTTATAGGTCTGAAAGAAGAGTTGATATGGGTAACTTAGTGGGGAATCGTTTTAAAGTTTTAGTTAGAAATCTAAGGAAAACGTTTTCTATGGATGATGTTAGAGGTGTAGTAGAAAAAATTGATGATGTAGGTGGTTTTCCTAATTTTTTTGGTGTTCAGCGTTTTGGTGTTGTTCGTCCTAACACTCATGTCGTCGGCAGATATCTGGTCGAAGGGGACGTCAAGGAGGCTGTTTGGTGTTATATCGGTAATCCTATGTCTGATGAAAACGAGGAAACGTATAGAGTTAGGAAAAAGTTGGAGGAGACAGGGGATTTTTCTGAGGCTTTGAAAAGTTATCCGGATTATCTAGGTTTGGAGAAAGCTATTTTGAATTATTTGGTTAAAAATCCGGATGGTTATGTTGATGCTTTGAAGGAGCTCCCTAAGAATTTGTTGACTATGTTTATCTATGCTTATCAGTCTTATCTTTTTAACAAGATGTTGAGTATGCGTCTTGAAAGAGGTCTTCCTTTGGATAGAGCTGTTGAGGGGGATATTGTTTTACCTGTTAGAAAAGGTGTTCTTCAGAAAGATGAGCTTATAGGAGTTAATAGTTATAATTTGGATAAAGTAAATGAGCAGATTTCTAAGGGTAAAGGTTTTGTCAGCGGTATGTTGTTGGGATATGATTCAGAGTTTTCCAAGGGTGAGATGGGTGAAATAGAGCATAGTGTTGTTGATCAAGAAGGTTTGGATTCACGTGATTTTGTGATACCGGAGATGCCTTTTCTTTCAACATCTGGCACCCGTCGTTGCTTAATGGCAGAGGTCGACGATTTAAATTACACTTTCAGATCTGATTCAGAGAATGATGAAAAACAGCTGGAGTTGTCTTTTGAACTAGGTAAAGGTTGCTATGCTACTTGTTTACTCCGCGAGTTTATGAAAGCTGATGACATACGTTTTTATTAAAAAATGTTTTATTTACAAAATGGAAACGGTTTTAACATTGTTTTCTTATTAATGACTCCGAAAAATTTAAGATAAAGCTATTATTGTGGTGACAGAGTTCTATGATAAAATCTGCTTCACAGAAATATCATCCGATTAAAGTAGAAAAAAAGATTCTTGATTTCTGGGAGAAAAACGATGTATTCCAGAAATCAGTTGATCAACGTAAAGACTGTGAACCATACGTCTTCCTTGAAGGTCCTCCGACTGCTAACGGTATGCCTCATCCAGGTCATGTTTTAACACGTGTGATGAAAGATTTAGTTCTTCGGTATAAAACCATGCATGGTCATTATATCCGCCGTAAAGCCGGTTGGGATACACATGGGTTACCAGTGGAGATTGAGGTTGAAAAAAAACTTGGTTTAGACGATAAAAACGCTGTTGAAGAGTATGGTATAGAGAAATTTATTGAAGAGTGTAAAAAAAGTGTTTTTAAATATGAGAACGCCTGGGTTGAGCTTACTAAACGTATAGGTTTCTGGTTGGATATGGACGATCCATATGTTACCTTGGAGAATGATTATATTGAATCAGTATGGTGGTCTTTGAAGCAGGCATGGGAGAAAGACCTGTTGTATAAAGGTTACAAAGTTGTTCCGTATTGTCCACGATGCGGTACTGCTCTCTCAGCTCATGAACTTGCGCAGGGTTACAAAACTGTTGAAGATCCCTCGATTTTTGTTAAATTCAAGTTGAAAAACGAAGATGGATATCTATTGGCTTGGACTACAACTCCGTGGACTCTGATTTCTAATGTGGCGTTGGCGGTTCATCCTGATGAATTATATGTCAAAATTCGTTACCATGGAGAAATATTTATTCTCTCTGAAGAAAGAGCTAATCTTTTGTTGAAAGGAGAGACTTTTGAGATAATAGATGGTTTTAAAGGTGAAGAATTAGAAGGATTAGAATATGAGCCTTTGTTTGACTACGCAGAACCTGATAAAAAAGCATGGTATGTAATAACAGCAGATTTTGTAACTATGGATGAGGGAACAGGGGTAGTTCACGTAGCGCCGGCTTTTGGTGAGGATGACTATCAGATAGGTAAAAAATATGATCTGCCGGTGGTGCAGCTGGTTAAAAAAGATGGAACTTTTCCAGATGAAGTTGAGTTATGGAAGGGTGAGTTTGTAAAAGATGCGGATCCAAAAATTACTGAAAATCTAGAAAACAGAGGTCTTATTGAAGGTGTGCAGACGTATGAACACGAATATCCTTTTTGTTGGCGATGTGACTCGCCTTTGTTGTACTATGCTATGGAATCATGGTTTATAGCTATGCAGAAAGTACAGGATAACCTTATAGATAATAACAACCAGATAAATTGGTATCCACGTCATCTTCAACAAGGTCGTTTTGGAGATTTTTTACGTGATGTAAAAGATTGGTCTCTATCACGGGAGAGATACTGGGGTACACCGTTGCCTATATGGACTTGTCAAAATGAGGATTGTAAAAATCAGATATGTATCGGAAGTGTGGAAGAACTAAAAGGTATGAGTGAGAGTTTCCCTGAGGAGTATGATTTACATAAACCGTTGGTAGATAATCTCGACGTCAAATGTCCGAAATGTCAGCATAGTATGGAACGTGAATCGGAAGTAATTGATTGTTGGTATGACAGCGGTTCTGCTTTTTTTGCGCAATGGCATCATCCCTTTGAAAACGAAGAGGAATTCGGAGAGAATTTCCCTGTAGATTTTATAACTGAAGCGTTGGATCAAACACGTGGATGGTTTTACTCTCTTCTCGCAATCTCAACTTTTCTATTTGGGAAACCTTCATATAAAAATGTTTTAACATTGGGTCTCATCTTAGATGAGAACAACCAGAAGATGAGTAAAAGTAAACGAAACTATGTAGATCCAGATGTTGTTCTAGAAAATGAGGGAGCTGACGCTTTAAGATGGTATCTTGTTTCTTCTTCGGCTCCATGGAGTTCAACGAGGTTTTTCGAAGAAGCTGTACAGGAGACACTTCGGAAGTTTATCCTTACACTATGGAACTCATATAACTTTTTCACTACGTATGCATCTATAGATAGATATGATCCAGATGAAGACTATGTAGAGTTTTCAGATAGAAAACCTTTGGATAAATGGATAATAAGCCGGTTTAACAACACATTACAAAAACTGGAGGAATACATGGAGTCTTTTGAGGTACATAAAGCTGCTAGATGTCTAGAAGATTTTGTAATAGAAGATTTTAGCAACTGGTATCTTAGACGTAGTAGGAAACGTTTCTGGGTTGAAGAAAAAACGTTGGATAAAAAAGCTGGTTATTCAACAATATATGAAACATTTTTGTCGCTCACCAAAGTTTTAGCTCCTTTTACACCTTTTATCACAGAAGAGATATATCAAAATCTTAAAACAGATGAAATGCCGGAGAGCGTCCATCTTTGTGATTACAACAAGGCTGACAAACAAAAAATAGATAAAAATCTCGAAAAAGGGATGGAAGAAATCAGGAAGCTAGTTGAAACAGGTCGTGCTCTTCGATCAAAAGTAGGTATCAAAGTGAGGTATCCATTGAGTGAAGCTACAATTGTTGCAGATAAATCAACACAGAAAAACATTGAAGATCTCTTGGAGTTGCTGAATGAGGAGATAAACGTTAAAAAAATTAGTTTTACTGAAGAGGCAGGTAGATACCTGGAGAAAAAAGTGGAGCCTGATCACTCAGTTATAGGTCCACGTTTAAAACAAAAAGCTAAACCTGTCGTCGAAAAAATAAATGAGATGGATGAAAAAGAATTATATGATAAACTACAAGAGGACAACAAGATAGAGATAGACATTGATGGAGAAACAATAACTTTGACTATGGATGACTTCAAAGTAGTTGAAATTGTTAAAGAAAACATCGCTAGCTCTGAGACAGATGATTTAACAATATTTTTGAATACAGAGTTGACACCTGAGCTTGAAGCCGAAGGGTTCTCCCGTGAAATTGTACGTCGTATACAGTCGATGCGGAAAGAACTAGATTTGGATGTAGAAGATAGAATAGAGACAGAGATTAAAGTCTCGTCTGAAGAGAAACAGATGCTTCAAAGTTGGGAAGAATATATTAAAAATGAGACTCGTTCAAAACAATTAAATTTTGTAGATAAGCCTTCGGGTAGTTTGGTTAAAAAATGGGGTATAGATGATACCGCTGCAGAAATTGGTATAGAAAAAACAAAATAGTTGATACAAAAAAACCAAGTTTTTTTTACCTTTCTTTTTCTATATCCTTCATTTGAGTTCCTATGGATTTATATGATTTAATGAAGAAGAGACATAGCGTTAGGAGTTTTTCTAAAAAAGATTTTTCAGAGGAAAAACTTCAAAGAGTGTTAAAATCTGGGTGTTATGCTCCATCTGGAGCTGATAAAAAACCGTTTACTTGTATTGTTGTTGAAAACCTGGTTTTGAAAAATGAGATAAAAGATTTTTGTGAAGAAACAGATAGAGAGAGTTTTGAAGATA
>JAZKSG010000016.1:0-29574 GCA_036626215.1 Thermoplasmatota archaeon | reverse complement strand
CTGGGTGGGGCTACTAAATTTTTAAAAGAACAAAAAATATGAAACCAACATTATCACCAAACCTAAAACCATAAGAAAAACAGCTATTTTCCAATTAGAACCAAAAACAATGGGGATCGGCCCAATCATAATTAAGCCACCGCCTTTAAAAGACGACTTTGTTTTCTCAGAATTTTTAAAATCTTCATCAGAGGTAGGAATCGTTTTATATCCTTGGATGAAACTCATCATAAATAGGACAATAGATAGGAAGATACAGATAAAACCAGCTAATGAATATAGACCAGAACCTTTTACAAACGGGAAAATTACAAAGAAACCTGCTTCGACATCTCCTTCTATAATTCCCCAGATGAAAAAACCTATTCCGCAGATAAAAAAGATTAATGACAGTAAACGATAGTTCATCTTTTTTTCTCCCACAGAGAGTTTTCAAAAGTTTTAACCATGTTCAACAATGAACATGCCACTGTAACTGGTCCAACTCCACCTGGGACTGGTGTAATAAAACCTGCTTTCTCTTTAACTTCTTCAAAATCAATATCTCCAGTTACTCCATCATCTGTTTTAACGATCCCTACATCTAAAACAAAGGCATCTTTTTTCACCAAATCATTTGTAATTAAATCTGGTACACCAGCCGCCGACACCAAAATATCAGCTTTAGAAGTATATTTTTTTAATTCATCTGTGAAAACATGGCAAACTGAGACTGTTGAGTTTCTATTTAGGAAAAGACCAGCTAATGGTTTACCGACTATGTTGCTATGATTAACTATCGCTACGTTTTTACCTTTTAAATCAACGTTTTTAAAATCAAGGATGTTTAAAACAGCGAGAGGTGTACAAGGAATTATGTGTTCGTCTCCTCGGAAAAGGCGGCCTATGTTGGAGGGATGTAATCCTTCAACGTCTTTAGATGGATCAATAGCGTTTATCAGTTTTTCCTCTGAGACATTGTCGCTGAGGATTGGAAGCTGAACCAGTATACCATGTACCTCCGGGTTTTCGTTGAGTTTTTCCACGGTCTGTAAAACTTTTTCTTCGGATACATCTTTAGGGAATAATTCATGACTGTACTTTATGTCAACTTTATCGCAGGCTTTCTCCCGTAGACGTAAATAAAGATCAGATGAGGGATCGCTACCGATTTTGATTGTTACAACCTTAGGATGAATGTTGTGTTTTGTGAACAGTTTTTTTATTTGGGATGCTGTTTTTTCACGGATTTTTCTTGCGATTTTGTTTCCATCAATAATTTCAGCTGTCATAAAGTTATCATAAAATCATAATAAAACATGTTTTACTTATAGTTGATTAAATAAAAGATTTTATTTTTTTGTACCGATGGCGTAGAATTGTGGGAAAAAATTTAGTTGGATGCCCTCATCTAAACTCCGTAGATATTCAAATTCCCATTCATCTATTTCTTCTTGTGATAAACCCGCGTTTTTTAAAGCTTTTACATAGAAGTCTCGGGCGTGTAGATAATATGATTTGTCTTCTTCGCAGCTCCATATACGGTTGTTTCCTATACCTACCTCGGTTTCTAAACCTGCCCTTACAAAGAGACATCTTAGTTTTCGTCCTATATGTGGATCCCCACCTTTGTCGCGGATTGCTTTTCCTGCAAAAATCGGGTCAACTTTGGGGTCTTCAGGATAATGTAGTTTTCCACCATAATCAGGTTCTAAAGTTGCGAGTACAGTTCCATCTTTTTTGGTGACACGAGCCATCTCATCTACTACTTTTTGTGGATGTTGAGACCACATTAAAACTAGATTACAGGTGGTGACATCAAAAACGTTGTCTTCAAAAGGCAGGTCTTCTGCTGATCCAACTTTCAAATGGACGTTATCATACATTTCTAGTACTTTTTTACCCACCTCGATCATGTCTCTGGATTCATCTATACCTATTACTTCTCCGTTGGTTAGATGTGCTATATCCCGGGTTACAATTCCTGATCCGCAGCCTACATCCAATATTTTTTCTGCGTCTTTCAAACCTACTTCAAGATACAGAGGGATTCGTTCCTCTGCTGTTTCTACTGCTTGTAATTCAAGTTTTTTGACTAATTCATCAAAATCTTCGTTTGTCTCCCGGTGGAATTTTATAGGTTTTTCAGGCATTTTTAGAGACACCATCTAATTTTTTTAACATATTAAAAAAATGTTTATTTTCTCTCTATATTTTTTAGTTAAATAAGGGAATTAATTTATTAACCTTTGTTTTTTAATGGGAAGAAAGCTTTTTTGAATCGTAGGCATTACTTTTTTAAGCGATTGGTAGTTTAAAAAGGCGATATAATCATGAAACAAATTCTACAGGTTGCTCTTGACTTGTTAAACGAACATAGAGCCATCCAAATAGCTGAGGAATCAGTGGAAGGCGGAGCTGACTGGTTGGAGGCAGGGACACCTCTGATTAAAAGCGAGGGTATGGATGTTGTACGGAAACTGAAACAAAAGTTTTCAGATAAAACGTTGGTAGCTGATCTAAAAACTATGGATACCGGAGCTCTGGAGACAGAGATGGCTTCAAAAGCTGGTGCAGACATAGTATGTATACTTGGTGTATCCGATGATAGCACCATCCGAGATGCGTTGAAATCCGCTAGGAGATATGGATCAAAAATCATGGTGGATTTAATTGGAGTAAAAGATAAAGTTGAGAGAGCAAAACAACTGGAAAAATTAGGTGTAGACTATCTGTGTTTACATGTTGGTATCGACGAGCAGATGACAGGTAAAACACCATATGACGTCATATCAAAGATTTTTGAAAACACAGATATATCGATAGCTGCAGCAGGTGGCCTAAACAGTGAAACAGCGCCAAAAGCATCAGAAGCTGGAGCAAGGATAATCGTTGTTGGTGGAGCTATCACAAAAGCCAAAAACGTGGCCAAAGCGACTTCTAAAATAAAAAAAGCTTTAGAAAAATCAGAGTCAATCGCTACAGATTTGTTTAAAAAATATGATAAAAAAGATTTGAAAAAGGCTTTCTCCAAAGTTTCAACTCCAAACATATCGGATGCTATGCATACTAAAGGAGCAATGAAAGACATAAAACCGATAAAAAAGGGTTTCCATATAGCTGGATCAGCTTTAACTGTTAAAACAATGGATGGAGATTGGGCGAAACCTGTAGAAGCCATAGATAAATCTGAGAGGGGACAGATAATAGTTGTAGATGTAAATGGTGGGAAAACTGCGGTTTGGGGTGAACTTGCTTCTTGTAGCGCGAAAAAAAATGGTGTGGAAGCAGTAGTTGTCGATGGAGCAGTTAGAGATTTAGATGACTTACTCAAACTCGATTTTCCAGTGTTTACACGACATATTACTTCTAACGCTGGTGAACCTAAAGGATATGGAGAAATAGGTTCAGAGATAAACTGTGGAGGTCAAACAGTTAGAAATGAAGATTGGATTATTGGTGACGACTCTGGCTTAGTAGTAGTGCCTCAGGAGGAGGCACAGGAGATTGCTAATCGGGCTTTACATGTCAAAGAACGAGAAAACCGTATCCGAGAAGAAATAAAAAAAGGTGGATCTCTTGGAAAAGTTTTAAAACTTAAAAAATGGGAGAAAGAGATAGGATGAAATCAGCAAAAGTGGTCTTTTTCGAAAATATAAAAAAACTCTCAGAAAGTTTGGAACAGTTTGATATACAGAGTTTTCAGAACAAAGATGTTCCGTTGAAGCTTCATATGGGTGAAAAAGGCAACAAATATTTTCCTCCACCAGGTATGGTTAAACAGGTTGTAGAAACGTTGCAAAATTTTGATGTACATCCTTTTCTTTTTGACACAATTGTAGCCTATAACGCTAAAAGAAAAACTAAAAAAGGATATCTACAAGTTGCCTCTGATCATGGATTTACCAGAGAAAATATGGGTTGCGATATAATAATCGATAACTCTGGAGAGAGCATAAAGGTTGATGGTAGAGATTATATTGTTGGTGACCATCTATTGGATACCTCCCATATTTTTGCTTTATCTCATGTAAAAGGACATGTTTCTACTGGTTTCGGTGGCACTATTAAAAATTTTGGTATGGGCGGCGTTTTGCCCGAAACAAAGAGAGCTATGCATCATGGAGCACGACCTATTTGGAAGATGGATAACTGTACCTATTGTGGCGTATGCACCGAACTTTGTCCTTTTGGTGGAATAAAGGTTGACAAAGATAAAAAACGGTGGATACACGATCCTTCTTGTTTCGGATGTGGTTTATGTGTAAACGTCTGTGAAAACAATGCTTTAGACTTTAAAGATGCAGATTTACAGTACCGATTGGTATGTTCTGCTAAAGCCAGTCTTCAAGATAAAAAAGTTATTTATTTTAACGAGATGAGACGGATTTCTAAAGGTTGCGACTGCGACCCTAATTCTGGCCCAGTTATCTGTCCAGATGTAGGCTATATTGTATCTGATGATCCTGTAGCTATAGACCAAGCCTCGTTGGACCTTATAGATGAGGTAGAACCAAATGTTTTCCAAAAGCATAACTATGTTGATCCAAGTAAACAGGTTAGATATGGTGAAAAGCTAGGTTTGGGAAATAGAAATTATAAGTTAGAAGAAATATAGAAAAAGAAAAAGTGGGAGGATAGAGAGTTTTTTTATATTACTGGTCTACCTAACGGCACTATTTCTTTACCATATAACTCGTTGATAACTTCAGCCATTGCTACATATATAGCGCTTAGACCGCATATGATTCCTTCTATGCCTATCCAAGAGCCACTTATGATTCCCCAGTTTTCTAGAGCGAGTAGATAAAACAGTATGAACAATGTTAGAAATACTACTTGTAAACCTGTGTTTAGTTTTAATGTCCCTATGAACATGAACATGGTGAATAATCCCCACATGAAAAGATAGAAAGCTAAAGCTGTATTGCTGTATTTGGTTGCCACTCCAAGTTCTGGCAGTATGAGTAGAAAAGCGAAGCTTAACCAGAAAAGTCCATATGAGGTAAATGCGGTTACGCCAAATGTGTTGCCTTTTTTGTATTCTAAAATTCCTGCTATAACTTGGGCGAATCCACCGTAACATATGCCCATTGCTACTATCATAGATCCTAAACCGAAAAGACCAGCGTTATGTATATTCAGTAGCACCGTGGTCATACCAAAACCCATTAGACCAAGCGGTGCAGGATTTGCTAAAATATTTTTTTCTCCTGTCATTTTTTATATCCGCCATCCTTCACTTTTTTTAGTAAGATTTGTAGGCGTGTGTTTGTTGTCGGGGTGAAATTAGGTTCAGATATAAAAAAATATCGAGAAAAAAAGAAAGTAAAAAAAAGGTTTTTAGATTAAAAGTTTTAATCTGATGGATTTGTTACCTTTCCCATAAACAGGATGTTATCTGTGATTTTGTGTTGGATTATAAACATGAAGGGGCGGTCAGCTTTAAAGGTTATAGTTTTAGGTGGTTTGATTGATGTAGCTCCTACGATTACTCCAGTGGCTGCAGCTGCTTCGGTACCCTCTTCCTCTACTTCTATAAACGCTTTATGTATAACTCCATCTATGAACAGTCTTTCTTCTCTATTTATTCCTGAAAAATTCGCTTCTTGTGGGTTAAAAGCTTCTGGCATCCCCATAGCGGATAAAACTTCATTGAGACCGTATTTGGTTTCTAGTTTGAATTTTGGAAGATAGACGTCTACCTTTGTAGAGGTTAGAGAGCTAGTTAAATCAGATAGTTTCTCAGAATCAATTGAAATATCCTCCAAACCCTCATCCTTTATAGGTAGCAATATAATCATTGAGACGTCTCCACCAGAATAAGGTAGTTCTAAAACCTGTAGTTTCTCTGTCTCTGTGTAGTTAAATCTTTTTTCGGATAGATACATGGTTGGAACCTGTATTGTTGATCCATCAGATAGTTTGAAGTCTCTATCCGTGGTGTTTTCCTCATCGAACTGGGTTTGCCATGTTCCTTTGAAGTATATAGCGTTTGTCAAAATTAGACGTGTAAAACGATTGATAGAGGAGGGAGGAATCAAGTCTTGTATTTTGTTGTTGGTTTGGTTTTCAACCCAATTGTTTATTATCTCTGCAGCTTTACTGGCGTTGGAAAAATCTAATTCCTCAGCTTTTCCATGATAATACTCTTTTATCACGTTTATATAATCATCAAGGATATGATAATCCTTTTTTATCCATAAAGCGTTAGCTGTGCTAAGGTTATAGCTACTGTTCTGATTGAAAACTTTATACATTGTCTCCATAGATTTTAGAATGGTGTCATTATTCCGAGGGATATTCAACACGTTTTGCATTTCTTCAGCTGTTTCATTACGTGCTCCTTCATAGGTCATAGCCAGAGCTACAAAAACGCTATATGGAGAGTAAAAAATGTTTCCAGTGTTTTCACTACATATCTGATTATAAAGCTCAAAAGAAAAATTGTTCATATCTTCGGAAAGAGAAAGATTGTTTAGAAAGGAATATCCTTGATCCAAATTCTCTAACTCTCCATTATAGCTTTCATAATCCTTATTTTCTGAAGACTTTTCTTCATCAGAACCGGTGTTAATAAATCCCATATATATACCTGCTGTTGCTACAATAACTACTACTAAAGTTGTTAAAATATACTGCAACCTCATTCCCATTTTTTTTACCTCAAAACTACAATCTCACTATAAGGGTTGAAGTATTTAAAATCCATGAAGATATTTGGTAAACACCAAATGAAGAAAAAGATAGGAGAGAAAATTAGTGGATACTCTCTATCTCGGTTTTTTCATTGGTAATTGACCATTGACCGTCTTCTTCGATATTGTCCATTGATCTACCTTTTTCTATCGTCATATTTCCCTGGCTATCATAATAGTAGTTTCTATAGGATTTTATCGACAACTTAATTTTTTTAACCAATTTATCGTTTTCAAACAGCAATATCTCCACTTTATAGCTGCTATCTGAAAGTTTCACCGGGATGTTAAGCTCTTTTGTAGAATTTGCATCAATCACTCCAAACTCAACTGTGGTTTTGTATACAGCAAAATTTGTATTTTGCTCACTGACATATGCAGTTGCTTTAATTTCTCCGGATTTTTTCTCCCAGATGTTAGTCAAAAATAAATCACAGGATACATTAACAGATTCATTGGTTTCATCTGTTTTTAAAAGATAAGAGGCATCTACATCAAGATGATCCGTTGGATACGTTGGCGTTGGTTTAACAGTTTTTGTAAAAAGACCAGCTTCCATCATTCCGGCAAAAATAGAAACTATTACTACCGCCGTCAAAAGTAGCATACCTGCTTTTTTTGTTTTTTTGCTAAGTGACATTTTTTTATTCACCTAGCAATATGTTTTGTAGTTGATAGGTATATAAAAACCTGGAAAACGTTTGGGAGAACCCAAACAAAAAAAAAATTAGGTTTTTTTGACTTCAAGGAAGAAATCATCTAGAGATATTATATGACGGTTTTCTTTGCCTTTAACCATTACGTCTTTTTCAAGTTCGACAAAATCGTTTTCAACAATACCTTTGTCGTTCTCTATGTTTAAAGACGTAACGTTAGAGAGGGGTATATCCTTTTTTTCCTCGATTTTTTCGATTATTTCTTTTTGGTTGTTTTTGATCCAACTTACAAATTTTTTACTATCTTTTTTTAATTTTGGGCCGATAACTGAAAAATTGGGTTTGATTTCCACTATTTTTTCTTCAACATCGGGTTTTCCTACTTTGAAAACATGTTCGTCTGGATATTTCAAAGTGTTTTTAACAACGTTCTGGTTGTCCTCTAAAGCTTTGATAAAATCTTTAGATCCATAGGTGATAAACGCTGGGAGTTCAGCGTTTAGAGGAATTCCCTGTTCACTTTTCCATCTTCTGACTTCTGAGATATAGTTTTTAATGGTTTCACCAGTTTTTTCTTTCTCTGGGTTGATGATAACTGCTTTTGGCCAACTGGAGATATGGATGCTCTCGTTTTTTTCGAATTTTTTGTAGTAAAGATCAAATATTTCTTCTGTTAGATGAGGGAAGAATGGTGCGAAAAGTTTCAACACACCTAAACCAACTGTATATAATGTGTAACGAATGTTTTCTATGTTTTGATCGCTATAGACCTCTGATTTAATCATTTCTATGTAATGATCCGCTAGTTCATGCCATAGGAAATATTCTATGTCTTTCATCGTCTGAGAGTAATCAAATTCATCCATCTGTTGGGTACATTTTTCCACCATTCGGCTGAATTTTGAGAGAATCCAGATATCTATATCTGACAACTCAGCATCTTTACTTGGTTTACCTTCTCCTTTCTCTACAACTTTTGAAGTAAATTTTTGTAGATTCCATATTTTACGTAAAAGTTTTCGACCGCGGATTACGTCTTTTTCTCTGAATGGGTTGTCTTCTCCTAGTGTGCAGCTTGCTGCGTAGCAGCGGAATGCATCTGTGCCATACTCATCTATAACCTCCAATGGGTCGATAACGTTTCCAAGGCTGGTATGCATCGGTGTGCCGTCTTTACTTAGTATAAAGCCACCCATCATCATGTTTTCAAAGGGTTTTTCTTCAGTGATTAAAGTACATCGGAGGATTGTGTAAAAAGCCCAGGTACGGATTATGTCATGGGCTTGTGGTCGAAGACTCATAGGGTAGAGTTTTTCAAATTTTTCTTCGTCTCGTCGCCAAAAAGTGTTATATAATGGTGAAACCGAGGAGTCCATCCAGGTGTCAAAGACGTCTTCACATCCTACGAGTTTTCCACCACATTTCGGGCATTCCTCTACTGGTGGGTTATTAACAGTGGGATCTACATAGCAATCTTCTTCTCGAGCTAAAACCACCTGGTCGCATTTTTCACACTCCCAGAGTGGTATAGGAGTGGCGAAATATCGTTGTCTGCTTATAACCCAGTCCCATTCTAGGCTGTTAACCCAGTCTTTGAGACGGGTTTCCATAAAATCGGGATACCAATCCATCTCATCGCTTTTTTCTAAAACCATGTCTTTAAAGTCAACGGTTTTTAGAAACCATTGTTCTGCGTTTACAAACTCCACCGGTGTTTTACAACGCCAACAGACTCCTACATTTTGACTAAGTTTTTCTTTATTTAGTAGTAAATCTTGTTTTTTTAGATCTTGGATGACTTGTTTTTTTGCTTCATCTATTTTCATACCTTGGTATTTTCCACATAGTTCGGTCATGCGTCCTTCTTCGTTGATACTCATCTCCAATGGTAGATCATATTTGAAAACCCAGTTCAAATCTTCTCTGTCTCCAACTGTACATATCATGACTATGCCGCTACCGAAATCTGGATCGACAGTCTCATCATCTACGACTTTTATTTCTTTGTTGAACAATGGTACTTTTAGTTTTTTATCTATCAGCCATGGAGCCCTCTCGTCTGTTGGATGAACAGCTACGATCTGGCAGCTTGAAAGCATCTCTGGTCGGGTTGTAGCAATCTCCACATATTTACCTTGTTTATCTTCTTCGATTCCATGGTATTTTAAAATCTGATCTGGTTGATCTTCAACAAAATAAAACTTGATTGTGTTGAGGTTAGTGTTTCTTTTTTTGTATTCTACTTCTGCATCTGCCATAGCGGTCATGCAGCGTGGACACCAGTTTACAGGGAACATTCCTTTGTATATCAGGTCTTTTTTGAACATTTCTATAAAAGAAATCTGAGTGATTCGACGGTAGTATTCCGCGTTGGTCTGATAGTATATACTTGGATCCATGCTTTCTCCAAGCAGCCGGAATTGTTCAGTCATTTTTTTGATGTTTTTCTCGGCAAACTCGCTACATAGCTTGTTGAATTTTTGTCGATCGATGTCTTTACGGGTTATGTCTCTTTGTCGTTCCACTCGTTCTTCAATGGGTATTCCATTTACATCGAAACAGAGTGGAAAAAATACGTTAAAATTTTGCATTCTTTTGTAACGAGCTGCAAAATCGATATGGGTGTAATGAACTGCGTGACCGGCATGTAGTGATCCAGATGCATATCTGGGTGGTACGTCTATACTAAAGACTTTTTTATCGCTATCTGGATCAAAGCGGTATACCTTTTTTTTCTGCCATTTTTTCTGCCATTTTTCTTCTAAAGATTTTTGATCATAATCCGACATACCGTTTCTCTCACCTAGAAAAATTAATAACTTTTTTATGTTTTTTACATAAATAAATCTCTTGATATGTTTAGAGGTGTTATGCTGTTCAAAAACGTCAAAGTATAACTCTTTATAAAGGTTGCTTCTAAAAAAAGAATAGATGTATTCAGGTTTTTTAGGGCTAAATAGTATAGGGAGTTTTTTAGGTTTTCTTATCGATAAGGTTTTTTAATTCATTTAGATCGTTTTGAATGGTGTTTACTTCTTCCATTTTTTCTTCTTCGAAATTTTCGATTATGTCGGCGATAGGTGCAGAGAGTTTGTAGAGATGTACAGGACGTCCTTTTCCCTCCTTTTTTTTGTGTCTTTCTTCTATCCATCCTCTGTCTCGGAGTTTTTGCATTGCGACGCTTACTTCTGGTTGCCGTAGGTCTGCTCCTCGTTCTATATCTGCTGATCGACACTCGTCTACTTTAGATACATATAAGAGTGTCTTAGCGAGGTTTTTAGGCATACCTAAATCTGTGAATATGTCTATTATCTTTTTGTCCTCTTGTTTAAAATCATGACTTGTTTTTTTACTCATTTTATCAACCAGTTATGCTAATAAGTTTTTATATCTTAGCAAATATAATATAATATATACTTATAAATTTTTCCATTTAATAAAATAATAAGATGGCAATAATAAAAACATAGTTTTTTTATTTCAAAAACCCTAAGGCCTCTTCAATACGCCCCATCTCTATACCTGTAGTAAAACGACCTATCACAGCACCCTTATTATTAGCAGCCAAACCACTACCTATAACAGGAGAACCATGGTTAACAGTACCTATCATTACATCCACATCAAAAACATCTTTCAAAACATCTTTTTCTTCATCTGAAACCTTAGGATGACACAGACATCCTTTATTAGTAACAACAGCAGCCATACCTACCGTTTTTAACGAAGCAATAGTACCTCTATAAACAGGTACATCAAAAACCTGTTTAATTTTCTCTATACTTTCATCGGAAAACTCTGGATGAACCAAAGCCCCATAATCATTAACCAATATATCGTTACCAACAGCATTATACTTATCTTCAATTACACAAACATCTAAATCTTGATTCGAAATCAAATCCAACGCACGGCGATCAGTAAAATCAGTTAAAACAGCTCCAGAAGAATTAAGACAAAGAAGCGACCCCACCAGATTAGAGTCAGATATACTAAGTTCTACAAGATCCACCTTCAAAACAGAGGAAACTTTATCCGTAACTTTTTTGGTGAGACCACGTCTAACAAAGGCGACATCATTGTTACTACGGCAGAAAACACCCAGATTCGGGTTTTCATTAAAATCAAGTCGGGTGAGATGAGAAATTTTTTTATCACTCTTCTGCGCCATTTTTTTTTACACCAAAAACCTTTGTTCTATAGTTTTTCAAACATTTTTATTATGAAACCATAGCTTCATAAAACCGTAACGATTCCAAAGCAACTATGTCTCCTTTATAAATTTTATCCTGAAAAACAGCTTATTAAAACGAGAAGATGTTTTAGACAAGATATTAAACAAAAAAGGTAGAAAAAACGGGTTTTTATTCGCCACTTTTCGACTTATTATCAGATTCCGAGGATTTTTTCTCTTTTTTGTTTCCTTTTTTATTTTTGCTTGAACCAGTTTTTTTTGTTTCACTTTTCTTTCCAGATTTTTTCTTTGTTTTTCCTTTAGATTCTTTGCTCTTGGTTTTCTTTTCCTGTTTTTTCTTGTCTTCTACTGTTCCATCAGGTTTTTCTCCTGGTTTCTTTTCAGTTTTCTCTTCGGTTTTCTCCTCTTCTGCGGGTTCTTCCTCGTCTTCCTCTTCTTTTTCTTCAGTTGTCTCAGTTTCTTCCTCTTTCTCCGTTTCTTCTTTTTTAGAAGATTTTTTCTTTTTCTTAAGTTTCATCTCGCCGTCAGGTCCAGGAACCATCTCATAGCCCTCGGTACCAGGAGCACCTTCAGCTTCTTCCTCCGGAACTTCTTCTCTACGAAGAATAGGTGTCTTTTTCTCTCTTTCCTCACGAAGGATTTCACGTCGAGATTTTTTAAATTCAAATTCTGGAAGCGAAGCTTCAACTACACCATCTTCGAATTTCACAGCTTTAACTCTGAGTCTATTAGGCATCCGGTATTTACCGTTAGACCAGATAGCGTGATTCAACGATTCATCCATCCATATCTGGTCAGTTCCGACTTTCATATGTTTCATTAAAAAATTCTTCACTCTTCTAACCGCTACATCAGCTGCATTAGAAGATTTAAATCCTTTTTTCTTCAACGGGATAGTATAAATTCTCTCTTTTTCTTCTGCCATAGTTGATCAGCTATTTTTTAAGGTTGTCTCGTCGCCAATGACGTTGTTTTGGATGACGAGTAAAACGTCGGTTGGTTTTTAACATAATCCACGCTGGGACACGTCTATTGCTTTTTGTAGCTTTGTTTAAACGAATTTTTTTTCCAAGACTTTTACGAGATGACATAAACTTTTTTCACCTTCTTTTAATGTTGTAATCTCTCTTTTTAGGCATTACTTTTTTTAGTATTTGACGAAGTTGATTATCATCTATTTTACTGTTTAGACGACCTGATTGAGCCAACATTATCAACTGTTTTTCAATGTTTTCAGCTATTTGAGGACGAGCAACCCGGATGTTACCGAGTCGTTCCCGGGCTTTAGGAGTCAAGATCTGTATCAACAACATTTTTTTACGTTGTTCATACTCTTCTTGTTGTTGTTCCTGCTCTTGAAGAGAGTCTTCAAGCTGCTGTTGATTTTGTAGCTCTTTGAGTCTTTTTTTACGAAGTTTATCGAGTTCTTCATCCATATATATTAAGCCGCAAAAAACATTATTTTAACTCATCGTATTAATATTTTTCCAATCCGGGATGGTTTTCTTTTAAATCCTCATAGATTTCACGTGAGATGTCATCCAAGAAAGATCTTCCTTTAGGAGTTACTACACGCCCTTTTCCCTTGATTTTTTTAACGTAACCTGCGTCTTCAAGCTGCTGCAGAGCTCTACGTACAATAGAGCCGGCGCCAGCTTTTGCTTTATAAGCTTTTGAACCTCTGTCTTGTTTTCCACCGTATTCCGCTCTAAGACGTTGAACACCTATACCCTCATTTATATAGACTTTACGTAATATAGATGCACATCTCTTATACCACCAGTCTTTATCGGTGGGTATGTTTTCTTTGCTTACACCGGTCCGGGAATATTTGTTAGCCTCAGGAAGATCGATAGAGTCTTCCTTCTGGAGTTTTTTTGCAACTGTATCAATCAAATCTTCAGCGGGAACATCATAAACCGTTGTCATATACTCTTTTTTCTCCTATAACTTTAGATGAAGCGGACAACCCTAATAAACAAAAGGTTATAAATACTTTGCCAAGGTTGGGTCATTTTAACCTGTAACAATGTCAGTCAATGGTTTTTTATTACTTTTTCCCCTATTTTTTATTAAAAAAACAACGTTATTTTTTGGGGTTTAAGGGTATTCTAAAAAATTTTTTACAGTTATAGCAATAAAACACTACTTTGCCTTTATGTATACGTATTCTACATGTTACACCTGGAAGTAGATAATGGTAGCAATGTTTACAGAAGCGTCTCTTATATTTTCGAGGGATTTTTACTAGATGGCGCATAGAGAGTTTACGAGCTATTTCTACATACCGATTTGCTCTATCTATTTTTTTGTTTAACGCGGCCTGTTCAGCCATGTTGAAGAGTCTATGTATTCTTTGTCTAGCGATTTTTTTTTCTTGTTTTTTATTGCGATGGCTCATAGAATAACACTTTTTTTATGTGAGCTCGGGTTTAAATTTTTTCCAAATCGTTGTAACAGCTGCGGTTACAGCTATGCTTAACAACAGTAAAAAGATTGGTACAAGGAAGTTTCCGAGTAGTTCATGTTGGAATAGTAGTATGACGCCGAAAGAACTAAGCATAACACCAGATAGAAGTTTTAGTATACGTCCATGCCATTCTGTCAGATTTATTCTGTTGAGGGTGAAAACAAAAATTAACACAATTACGATTAATGGTATAACGTAGACTATGTTATAGAACAATATATATATGTAGTATGAGCCAGATCCTTGTGTTATATTTGCTGCAGCTAATCGACTGGTAAATGCTAATGGTAAACCAAGTGTACATAATAACTCGTAGAAGTTGACAGTTAGAGCTAATATGATTGTTGCAAGGATAGTAGCTCCCAGAGCAGGGTTTTTAACGATTTTCCGTACTTGTTTAAACAACTTGGGTTTTTTATCCTCTGGAATGCTTAAAGATACACCTTTTTTGAAAAAGAAAAAATCTTTGATGTTTAATATACCAAACGGTAAAACTACTAAACCTGCTACAAGACTTATAATTAGGATGTTTTGAGCTGTACGAATCACCACTAGGGTTTCGTACATGATGAACATAAACAATGCATATAATAGACCTGAGAAAAAGATGAAGATCCCGGCTATGAGTAACATTCTTTTTCTTGAGTTAGTATGTAGAAGAAAATTCAACAAGAAAAACAGTATGAAGATAGCGCAGGGGTTGAAACTATCTGCTATACCCAACACTAGGGTTAAAACTGGAAGTGAATAATCCTGGGTATCAAGACTTATATGCCAAAACAGAAAGTCGAACTCTCTAACTGAAGATTTGTTGTCATCAGGAGTTTCAACGATGTTGTCAAGTGAAACGTTTGAACCAAAATTGTTGATCAGAAATTTGAGGTTTTTAATAGTTAGTTTTGGTTCAGCTACAACTCTTTCTATACTCTCGTTTTGTATAGCAACAAAAGGATAATACATCAAGTATTCCTCTTGGTAATATTCAAACTCATCTGGGTAATCTGCTATATCTTTATATCTAAAAACTACGGTTTCATTTTCAGAGTAATCTTTTTTCAGTTTATCGATAACCCTTGCTTTTATATCTTTGCAGCTTTCGCAGAGTGGAGAATAATAAAAATCCACATAGATATCTGATTGATTTACACTATTATTTTCTGATGAAAAACTTGTTTGAGTTAAAAACTGGTTTTGTAATATGTTTTCTCCAGAACTAGCTGCTCCGCTTGAAGTTGAAGAAAGAAGGATGAGACAAACTAAACATATAAGGAATGAGTAAATCAAATATTTTTTAATATTGTTATTTTTGTTCAATTTTAGATAAACACCAGTT
The DNA here is from genome assembly GCA_036626215.1 of Thermoplasmatota archaeon. Lineage (GTDB taxonomy): Archaea > Thermoplasmatota > E2 > DHVEG-1 > DHVEG-1 > JAZKSG01. The sequence goes on along the minus strand of JAZKSG010000016.1, from coordinate 14,243 downwards.
TCTAGGTTTTTTAAAACAAAGGGAGAGTATATCCATTTTTTAAACTTTTCTTTATAAAAAAATCTATAATCCGCTTCTTTTAAGATTTTTTCTTTTTGAAATATATCAAAGCTGCTAAAAGAAACGTTAACAAAACAGTTATAATATGGAAGCCAGGGGTAGATTGAGTTTTATCTTTTGAATCGATATTCGCCATGTTTTCAACATATTTCTTTATGGTTTCGTTCATCTCATAGTTTTTTATTCTATCGTATGTAAACAATGTAGAGTTGTTTCGAGTTTGATTTTTAACTACGATAAAGGGCAAGGTTTCGATTTCATATTTATAGATTTTTAGCTGCTCTGGATATTTTTTTTGGATGTCATTTAAAATGTCTTCCACATATGATTTGTTTAATTTACTGTATCCTTCTTTATATGCCTCACTGTCTCTTGACAGGTAGATGAAATCGATGTAAACCTGTTTTTCTTTGCTTTTTTCGGTTTTTGCTAAATATTCAGCTGTGATGTTCTCGACGTTTTGTTTGTCTATATCGTCATGGGTTAAATAGCTGTATTTTTGGTTGGTTGAAAGTATTAATACTGGGAAGTCTACACTCATTAATATTTTTCTAACTTCAAGTTTTTCACTGTATTTTTGTTCGATACTTTCTATTATTGGTTTAACTTCTTCACAAGATCCGCAACCTTCTTTGTAGAAATATTCTAATAAAATTTTGTTTTGATCAGCTGAAACTGTTTGAAATGAAAACAGTATAAACAAGGATAAGATTGTTAAAACTGTTATAAAAATTTTTTTTCTTTTAGTCAAAAAAATTTGTCTCCCCCTTTTATGTATTATTTTTTTTTTGTTAGAATAAAATAGATGTTTAAAAAAGTTTTTTATTGCGGTTAAAAAAAGAAAAGAGAGATCACCTAATGAGATCACCAGATTGGTCATCACCGGAATACCATGAATCTCCATCTAGTCCATCAAGAGATCCGTCACTAGTGCCTGTTCCAGTTTCTGAACCACCATCATCAGGTGGATCAGGTGGACTCCAATCTGGTGGAAGATCGGTTTTTGGAGGAATAGGATCTATTACTAAGCCAGTTGCAGAGTCTGGAAGATCTGGGTCATCAGGATTGTCAGGGTCATAACATATGAAAAGCCATTCTGAATTACTACCATCATCATCTGAAACATTTACTTCTATAGCATAGACGATGTTGTCAACTTGTTCCTGTGTGAAACCATATCTTTGCATAATTTCGGTTTCTTCCTCTTTTGTAAGACCGTTACTGTCTCCGGTGATTTGTTCTTGTGTAGCATTATATGTATGTTGTTCGCTTATGTTGAACTGATTTGTTGTATGAGTTTTAGTGCCAGTATCCTCCGTGCCATCACCCCAGTCGTAGCTGTAATCGACATCATCTGAATTAGGTTCATAAACTGTGATGTTTAAAATGAGGGTGAAATATATCTTGTCAACATCAGGGTCATACTCGCTATACGGAACTGTCCAACCAGAATCAATTATCTGTGGAGGGATACCTCCATTTGTTACAGTTATACGTACTGTAGCTGTATCAGTTTTTTTATTGTTGCCGTTGCTATCTCCGCTATCCTTTATTGTGTAGTCAAAAGAGAGAGTTTGCGCTGAAGGAGGAGCTGTATATTCTATATACGATATTCCATCATTAACATTAGAAATAGTAGCAGAACCAGCAGACAGACTGGATGTACTATCTATAGTTAAGTCCTTCTGTTCATCTTCTTCGTCATAGTCATTGTTTAGAACAGGTATATCTATCGCGTCTCCAACGGAGACGTCATAAGGACCATCATCCCTGGCTACTGGTGGATAGTTGAAATTTGGAGGAGCTACAGCTGTTGAGGTGGAATCACTTTCATCGTCTTTTTCGTTCTTCCTTATTTCTTCTTCATCTGCTTTCAAACCGATATCTTCTACGTTTTCTGAATCCCATTCAGAGCCGTTTTTAGCGGAATATCCTACGCTGTCTGTCAGTTTTTGACTGATTTCTGAAACGACGTTCTCTACGTCGTAATCCTCTGATTTAGACTGTTCAAAAGATGGAGGGGTAGCTAAAACAGATGACAATGCTACAGCCACAATTAGTAGTGTAACGGCTGTAACGGGTAAGGCAACCTGTGAGCTAGTACCCTCGTCATATTCAAATAGTTTTTTAATCCACATTTTTCTCCTCACCAAATCAAGCTTACGTAATACTCTGTAGTTTTTGATATTTAAAAGTGATGTGTAAAATTGTCAGAATGAAAGAATAACAACCCAAAAAATAAAGATCTACCAGCAGAAAAAAACAGAGACAGAAAACAACTGCATCTCTTTCTACCTATAAACATAATTTATACCTAATAAACAGTTCTATAAATAATTACATATAAACATAGCGAGGAAAAATAACAGAAATGTAAGAATAACAAAAAAATTTATGCAAAGATTTCAACTCTTATCCAACCATATGAATACCCCTCATTTTCACTATCCCAAACTAAAACATTTTTTCTATCAACAGCGCTAACATCATGATCATACACCGAACCATGGGATGAAGAAACAGTATAAAACTTACTACCTGTGTTAGTATGATACACTATAGTTATTTTAAAATCGTATTTAAACGGGATACCAAGTTTCTCCTTGATTTCATCATAAGAAAGATCTTCAGCAATACTCTGAATTTTCTGTAAACTAAGAATAACATAATTCTGCTTCATTAAACGAGATACACCTTCTTTAAAACTTTTTACAATATATGTATTTGAATTGCTAACCAAAACACTGTTTGCAAAGAAATTATGAGGAAAACCCTCTAGGCAGAGAGTATATACTTTTTTTTCGTCAGCATGAAATACAACGTTTTCAATATCAGTCCATCCTACACCCCATCGATAAATTTCATCATCCTCAGAGAGCAAGGAAACATCACAGCAGCCATATATCTGAAAAGTCTTAACAGGGTTAAACGAAGCTAAACCTATACCACCATCTGGATGTTTTACAAACAAAGGATGATCCTCTGTGACATAAAGTAAACCATCGTTGATCTCATATAAACCTCTACATAAAACTTTTTTAACATCTTTTACACTAGAAAACATCATCCTCCTTGTGCCTATGTTAAAAGATAGTACTTCATCGTTTTTTTCAACTTCTTCGATTTTTTTAAGGGTTCCATCAGCCATAGTTATCTCGGTATCTCCAGGTAGACATCCAAAGCTTTGAGTGTCTTCAGAAGCTGTTTCGTTATACAGCTTGTTTTTGTCGACAGATAAACCAAGTGTTTCTATGTTTTCAACGATGTTATCATCTTTGTACCATTCGCTGCATCCAGATATATTACTACCCTGGCTGTAGACTAAGGTGTTAAAAATTTTTTTACACAGTTTTTCTGCATAAACATCGCTGTCTTCAGCGATTTTTGTTTTAGAATTATTTTCAGTTAACAAAAAGTTGACAGCTGTAAAAACAACACAGAGAGTAACAACTAAAACTAAGGTTTTTAACAGATAATTTTTCATATATCTCATCTTTTTTTTCCTCCTAAAACATATATTTAATCTATAGGGTAATAGACAACATCCGAAACAGAATCTCTTTCGTTTTTCAAAATGATACGAACCTTTACGCTATCGGGTTTATCAGCTACATATTTCGTCTCCAGATATTCAGCGTTAAAATAATAATCTCGGCGGGATTCAGCGAAACTAAACTGGTTTTTGGTGTCGTTAAAAACAGTCTGCAAAGCATCTTCGGACTCCGCTACATCTTGAGATAGTTGGTCTTGCAAAGCAAAACCAAACGTTTCACGTACATCTTCAAACTCTGATTTTATAAACGTGCCTTTATCTACAGGTTTGTTTGTAGCAGCAAGGTTTACACTTACTATTGCAGATGTCACTATCATTATAGAGATCAATACACCGGCGACTATCAGAAGTTGACCCTTGTCGTCACATCTTCTTTTGTTCATTGATACCATGCCTCCACTACTATTTCATATAAGTAGCCGTCATGAACAAAGATTTTAGAAGCCTGAACTTTTTTACCAACCTCCGGTGGGTTGTTAGTAACATATAATGTTCTGTAATCATCTACTGTTGCAGATGAATTTTTATACATTTTTGATAGATTATATTTGTAGATATGGTATCCATAGCTTGGAAATATAAGATTCCAAATCCTATTTCCAAGTGTTCTTTTGTTTTCAGTTGTATTCTCTACCATATATCTAACAAGTAAACTACGGTATTCGTCATCTGGGACGCTGTCGATGCTGTCAATAGCAGACTTAACTCGGGTTTTCAAAGGTTTTTTCTGATAAGACTCAGGGAAAGTCGGAGAGGTAAGACCCTGTATAAAGTAGAGCGAAGCGAAAATGATACCTGCTACAATGATTACTTCAAGGACTTGTATCTGAGCAGAATCATTTTTTTTCATATTGCTCTCACCTTCATTTCTATTTCTCTCACGTTTTGCTCAATCTGCAAAGAACAAATATTCCAAAAATGAGAGGATTCGAATTTTATTTCAAAGCCACCTGTTGAGTTTGACTCAACGTCGATAGCTTTAGTTGTATAGTCGCCAGCGTCTAAATCAGGTATGGAGAGAACTTCGCCGTTTACAGCGCCGTTTACAGTTATCTTCATGTTCTTTATGTCTTTTTTAGTGTCACCAATTTTGAAGAGAAGAGTATGCACAGTGTTTTCTTTTAATCCGGAGACGTTAAAATATCTGCTATCTGTACATCCAACATGGTCTCTAGTTAAATCATTTGATACATCAGTTCTAATCTCTGTTTCTAAACTATCTGTATTGTTCCATTGGAAATAAGATTGTGAAACTGTTCCACCTATATACGCTGTTGGATATTGATCTTCAGGTTTAGCATTAGAAGAAACTGATGTATCACCCTGGAAGGGTCTTAGAAAAACCCAGTCGAAATAAGATGGAGCTCCATGTTGATTTATCAAGCCGAAACGGCCGTCGTTACAGTTACCTAAAAAGTTGTCATCTGTATTAGACCAGTTGGCATATGCGTCTAATCCAAAAGAGTCATATAGATATCTAGCTCCGACATAGTCAGAACCGTTAATGGTGAATATTAGACGATGCCACCGGTTTTTACTTATAGGAGTATTTCCGCTATCTGTTGCCTTTGGAAGTTGCTCCAATGGGCTAGATGTATAGTTTTTTGAGACAGAACAGTTGAAATAATTATAACTTTCCCATGATGTAGGATTTGTCCAGTTTCCATTGTGGAAAATATAACGCCAATCGCCGCTGTCGTTATCTCTCGCAAAAATACTAGCATCTCTCCTATCGTCAGTTGCTTTGACTTTTGACTCAATGACACCATCGGAGATATTTTTTGATGTAACTGTTGCGATGGCATCACCCGATGAGGTGTTTTCTAATACAAGCATGCCATCTGAGATGTTGCATTCGTTTTCAAAATCCCAATCTGAGTTTAGAGAGCAACTGTCTGGAGATGTAGTATCAGCAACTTCGAAGTCTTCAAAAAACGGGAAAACTTTGTTTCCATCATTATTGCCGCTGAAGGTGGCTGTGTCGTTGCCATAATACATGTATATGTAGCATCCATCTCCAGGTATGGCTGGTATTTTTACCCATATCCGTGAGGTAGAAGTATTCTTTGGATTCCATCTTTCTATCCAAAAATCTAGCTCATTATTGTTTTCATCATGGAACCGGAGGTCTGAGCCGTTTTGGTTAGCCTTGGAGTAGTCGAAGTTAGAGGGATCCAACCTTACCAATATAGGATAATCCCTGATTTCTTTATTTGTTGGGTTAGATATGTTTATCCGGTTACAATACTCCCACTCATCAGATAGAGTTGGAGGCCATTGTATATTTTGTTTGGATAGGTTTGAAATTCGGATGTAAGATTTTTGTTTATCCCATGGGGATGTAGAGTTATATGGCCCAAAATCAAATTTGTATTTTGGGTTGGAGGCAGGACATTTTATAACTAGTTCGCTGTTTGCCCCATACATTTTATGATCCATTTTAAAATAGCTGTTTTCAGGTAGGTTATGTAGAGAAGAGTTTTCTTTAACTTGTCCGTTGGTGGTGTTTACAAAAACCCAGTCTTGATTTACTTCGATATAGTAAGATAATCCTGCTAACCCTCCAGGTAGTTTAACAGTACGGGTGTAGTTTGAGGTAGGATAATTTTGATACATGACAAAGGCGTTTATCAAGCTGTCAGCTACATCATCTGCTACGTTTTGAGCTTGGATACCAGCTGCGATTTTTACTTTATTATCAACTGCTGCATCTGTTATAAAGTAGGCGCCGGTTACCAACATAGTCATTACACCTAGAGATAGGGCATAACCTACTACTTCGGAAACACCATGATTGTCTTTATACAGCGTTTTCATCTTTTTTTTCCATCCTTTTTCTAATGTTCCATAAATACATCTGCCTTGATGATACTCATAAAAAACACCAGGGTTATCTTCTCTTCGTTATATCTTAAAAAATCATTTTTTTTGTTAAAATCATATATTTTCTCAAAGAATTCACGCCATTGTTCAGCATGCTCCCCATGGAATTTTATTGAAAGGTTATAAACATTTTCAGTTTCATATTCAAGTAGATTGTTACTATATATTTTCTGCCAAGTCCGTAATTTATATGAGGCGATACCTGAGCCTCCTGTCCCTCTATTTCCGTGTCTTATCTGTATAACTCTAACTCCTATAGTGTTTTCATCTTTGTTTTCAAAAAACTCAGGTTCGTTTATTAAATGGCTATTGTTTCTGTTATCTATGGAGAATACTGCACCGTTTTCGTAAACCATATTATATGTTCCATCCGAATATGGTAATCTATGTGTTATGTCTCCAAGGTCGAAAACAAATATTTTTCCAACTGGGTTTAGTTTGCCGTCGTAGTCTGGATCACGGAGTTTGTCTGAAAAAAGATCAATCTGAACAGATCCTTTGATATTTCTACCTAAACTGACTGTATAAGATCCTGATAAAATATTTTTCTCCCAGGAGGAGGTATTATCCAGCTTTATATCAGAGCTGGGTACGTCATCAAGGGAAAAATCTGAAACTCTAACCGATACATCCAGATCTCCCATTCTGACATAATAATTACTGCCGCTTACAGATAAATCATACCAATCGTTTCCCGAGAAAGACTCTTCGCCGATATCTATTATTTCATAGTATCCTGAAGAATTTTTTTTCAACAGGGATCCTTCTTCAAGATTTTTTGCTGCTACCCATCCATTAATTGTTAAAAACTGGTGGTTAGGAGTAACAGACAACTTCTCATCTATATCAATATACTTATCATATGGTATTTGACTGGCAGTATACTGATGTACGTATTCCACTTCTCCATCTCCATCAGAACATTCAACCTTATCCCCCTTATCGATGTTTTCAATTTTTTTATAGCTTCCATCATCCATCAAAACCTGGGTTCCCTCCTTAAAGCAGGTGTCGTTGAACCAGTAGACGCTAACGTTTTTTAAGGTTCCTCGGTCAACATCTACCGTAAAAGAGTCGTCGTTGTCCTCTAATCCATCTACTGTAAAGTTTAGGCGGGTGCTGTTTAGACTATACCATACAACCATCCGGGTTCCAGATTCATCTACGGAGATAGATCCTTGTTCACGTGAATTTTTTATATATGAAGTCCGTATCGAGGAGGAATCACGTGGAAGTTGAAGGAGGCTACCTATGCTTCCTTCCAAGTTTATAAAACCGTTTTTTGAATTCTGAAGTTGGGTGTCACGTTCTCTTTCTTCTATAAAAGGTATACCCCATAGCAGGGTAGCTGCTATAACTGATGTAACTATACCTAAAACAAGTATAGTTGAAACTACGGGGCTTAAAGAGAAAATGTTTTTTGGAATATTTCTTTTAGAGATATTGAAAGTTTTCATGTTATCTTCTCCAACGTTACATCCAGCTTGTAACATCTAACTATCAGAGACAGTTTTTTTTGCTCTTTATAATCCAATGTTAGGGGGAAGTCAGAGTTTGACCATTTTTCGAAGTATCCATCTCTTGTTAGATATTCCATCCAGATTTCTTTGTTTTCACCAAAAAACTGTAAACGGAGGTTATATGCAGGTCTTTGAGCGTTATCCAAAACCAATGAGTCGTTTAGATGGATTGAAAATTTGTATAAGCCTCCGCCTGATCCACCGACTAGTTTTTGTCCGCTTCTAATCTGTAATATTCTCAGAGTGGAGTGGTTGTTGAGATTTTTTATAAATGGTGGTTTTTCCCAGAAATATTGCGAAGGCTGCGAGGAGAACAAAGCATCGTTTTCTAAAACGTTTACATAGGTACCTACGCTGGAGAACATTTCTTGTTTTAAACATCCTAGGTCAAAAATGTAGATTGTTGCAAAAGAAACATTTCCAGGGCTACTTTCTGGATAACTGTCGTTGAAAAGATGAATAGAAACAGTTCCAACAATAGACGGTGGATCTGAAACAGTTATTTCTATTTCTTGAGGAGATTCTGGGTCAGAGATCTCTATCTGACCATTTTTGCTTGATAAACTCTTTATAGAAGAGGAAAATGGAGTTGCTCTCTCGATGATATTGACAACAAGAGGGGGAGACCAAGCGCTTTCATTAGAGCCATCATCTTCTTTGACTTTTACTCTAACAGTTTTGACTCCAGGTGAAGACCAACTATTGCTGTTAGAGGCATCATAAGGTGGAGTAGTGTAGTAGCTACTTGAGTTGTCATCCCAGATATCCACTTTTTTATCACCATTCCAATCCCAGCCATACTGTAGTTTTTTACCCTGCTCTGTCGAAGGTGATGAAGTAGTAAACTTGTAGTTGGTATCGTTGTAGAATACATTATAATTGCAACTTGGTCTTTCAGGTCTATCCAATGGTATGGTTCTTGTCGTAAACTTCCAAGGAGTATCCTTATTATCTGCTTCACCCCCGTTTCCATCAGTAACAACGACATACCACCTATAGGTTTTGCTACCAGATAAATCACTCCAAGTAACCGAGGCAGTATCACCATCAGATACATCATCATCGGACCCTATCTCGCTGTCATCTGAGTTGTCATAAAAAGTGACGTCCATACTGTCGCCATCAGAATCAGAGACGACAACCGAAAGAGTAGGAGAAGTTGAAACATCTTTTGCACCATCGTCAGGACTAGGATTAGAAGGAGAATCTGGAGCCGTATTACCCTCTGTAAATGTGAATGATTCAGTAGCAGGAGAACCATCTTCTTGACCCGCAGTGTCGATTGCTTTAGCGGTAATATCATAGGTTGCTCCGTCTGTATAACTACCGCCATCGTTTGTTATATCATATTCCCAGTTTTCGCTGGTGTCACCCCAGCTTCCATCAGATGGAGTAGCTGAGAAGAAATTAGTTTCTAATCTTTCCCATCCACCTGTATCTGGATTCCACTTATTTCCATCGGGGTCAGCAATCTGCACTTTTACATCATTAACCCCGTTATCATCACTGCTACCCCCTGTAAAAGGATACACATCGCTAGGTCCTGCAGGGTCAGGAAGACTATCTATAGAAGTATCTGGAGGATCATCTGTCGAGTAGGTAACTCTGATTTCTACCTCTGCAATTCTGACTTCAGGAGAAAGAGCTCCTTCCAGATTGCTACATTCTACATCCATATCAAGATGATCAACATCAATCCAACTCCAATCGCTAGGGGCATTAGTATCACTCGTTATATCAAACCACTGAGACCAAGCAGCATTACCTGAACTAGGAATAGCAGTCCACTCATGGTTATCTCCATCGTCACTACCACCAAAAACTGGACGCAAATAAATATCTCCATCATCACCAGCATATTCCCCATATGCACGGACTTCAACCTTAGAAATAGTGCCAGAACCACCGCCACTATAACTATTACCAGTGAGAAGCTCCACATCACCTACTTTCTTTGTCTTAGCAAAGTTAGACAGACTACCGTCAACCATATAACCAGGATTATCCCATTCCTCACCACCAGAATCATAACTATTGAAATAATAAATATCTGTATCTGTTGATTCAGAGTTATGTACAAGGACAGGTTTACCGTTCAATTCTACGAAATAGTTATGATTTTTTCGTACAGATAAATCATACGTCTCAACTTTTTTATACACTTTTTCAACAGAGGAAACAGTATACCAACCTTCGTCATCTGAAAACAACAAATCATTTTTCTCAAGTTCATCCGCGGTTTTCCAACCATTATCTGTATAAAACCGATGATTAGGAGTTACACATAGTTCGTCATTAATTCTGAGATAATACTCATCCATCTCCCCAGGTTGATGAAAATGTAGATCTACAACGTTACTCTCCACAACTCTATCATTTTCTTCATCATAACATTTAACCCGATCTCCAACAACGATGTTTTCAATATTTTTATAGCCTCCATCCGCCATCAAAACCCGGGTGCCCGCAAGAAAACAGGTAGATATTTGGTTATAAGATAAAGAGTCATTTGTCCAGTACATACTTACATTATCTATCCGCATCTGACTATTGCTTTCGTTAGCCTCAACTTTAAAAGATTCATCTTTATCCTCTAACCCTGAAACATTAATATAAAACTCTGGTTCACGTGTATAGGCAGCGATTAACCTACCACTATCTTCATCTATCGATATCGTATCAAAATTGTCTCCACCTTCTATGCTAACCTGTTGAGATGCACCAGTTCCACTTTTTACTACTTCATCAACCGTGTTATCCACCCGATCAAGGTTGCTAAAAGATGCCTCTCTTTGAGCATTTAATTTAGCTTGATTGATAGCCGGTAGACCCCAAAGAAATATTACTCCAACTGAGGAAAAGAAAATCATCATGACTAAAGCTAACGATAGTACGGATGTAACCGCTTGATTATTTAAGTTTAACCTCACCATGTGTAAAACCTCTTTTTGAATATTTTTGTTAAGATGAATCTTTTTTTTATACTCCAATAAAGAATTTAAAAATGGTCCAACCAATCATAACCATTATAAACGTATGTTTAACCCCAGCTTCGATGTTTCCATCTTCAAAAACACCAGTTACGAAACCCATGAAGAAACCTTGGAACAATGCAGCTGCATAGAAAACATTTTCTAGATCACTCATTCCGATATTACCAGAGGCCCCCATAGCTCCCTGCTGAAGGCTTTGACCTGCTTCCCCGACGATAGATGGAAGAAAACTTTTACAGAGTATCACCAAAATCAGAAGGAACACACCCATCCCAACATATATAACCGCTACATATGACATCATGTTAGCTCTTCTCTCAGTATGAATCAAACGAAGCTCCCGAGCGTCTTTAGATGCAGCTTCCAAAACATCAGCGACGTTTCCACCACTCCGGCTAGCTTCGATGATAAGTGAAACTGTACGTTGAACTAGTTTGGTGTTGACTCTTTTAGCGAAGTTTTTCAACGCGTCATCTACACTGCTACCCCAGCTTATCTGACGGGCGATTTTCTCAATTTCAGAGGTCAACACCCCATAGCTTCCTTTAGCGGAGTGCATTATTGCTTTGGTAAAAGTCATACCTGCTCTACGGGACTCAGCGAGATCACGAACAAAATCCGGGAAACGATCATCGATTTTACGTACACGTCGAAGACGGAAAAACTGGTAGATTCCATAAACACCGGTACATGTTAAAATGGCAAATATAATGAAATCTACAGTGGTACCTAAAGGCACAGTTGTTCCAGCTAGGCTGAACTCAACTGGTTTTATCAGACCAACCGGCTCCAGACTTAAAAGAGCTAATACACCAAATATAGCTGAAGGTATAGCCATAGTTACGATGACAGCCATAGTGGTAAGTTGACCTGTATATTTCAGCCGGGTAAACCAGTTTTGATCCTTAGCAGAAAAACCAGTTTTTTTATCTCCACTACCTAAATCCATCGTTTATATCGCCTCCGACATAGATGACAACACAAAAGCAAAACCAATATTCATAATAGGGATGATAGCTACTACAAAAACCCAGACGATGAACAGAGAATTTCCTCCACCGCCAGCTACCACAGCCAACAATGGAATAATGATTATAACCAACAGTACACCCGCTATAGCAGAGGTGACATATGCCTCCGCCATGATACCTAGGCTTTCAATGATCTGCTTCTGATTAACCCTATTTTCTTTCATATACTGATCAGCTTTATTCATAAAATACGGTTTCAGAGCGCCACCAGACTGAACAGTAACTACCGCCCCTTGTAAAAACTCACGGAATTTATCAGAAGGAGTACGTTTAATGTTAGCTTTGATAGCAGAAATAATGTCTCTACCAAGTAGACCTACATCACGATAAATCCATAAAGCTTCTTCCCGGATTTCACCATATATTTTTTGTTTACTAAGACTTTTAAAAATCTCTGTAGGGGTAACACCCGCTGAAGACATAGCCGCTATAAAATTCAACGAATAAGGAAGATAAATATTGATTTGTTTACCACGCATCTTAGCCTTCATTTTAGGGTAGTTCATAAGATAAAGATAGGTGCCTAAAGTTGCAAAAATTGGTATCAGAGAAAGAACAAGGATAATCCAAACTGCAGGAGAAAAAATTAGAAAAAGAACTAAGAAAGCCGCTGTTGAAGCTACAGATACAAGAATAGTGGTAACCCATATATATGATAGATATGCTGCAGCTCGTATCTCCATATGTGCTTTTTCTAGATTTTCTTTCAAACTATATGTCACCATGTTTTCAGCTATTCTACCGAACCATTGGTAACACATTTTCTGATAATTATTTAAAGGCATATAACTCTCTCCTCATCCTATTTTAGGTAAATATTTTCTTTTTTTTATAGCTTAATCGTTTTTTTATTTGATTATATCTTTTTCTTTTAGTTCTTTAACTATTTTTTTTGCTTTTTTGTTTTTTATCTCTTTGATTTTTTTCAAATCTTTTACTGTTATTTGTCTTAAATCTTCTATTGTTTTATAGCCGTTTTCGTAGAGAACCCAAGCTGTTTTCTCATCTATACTTTTGAATTGTTCAAATGGATCTACTTCGTTTTTATTTCGGTTGAGCTCTATATCTGGTTTAGCTCCTTTGTTTTCATCTGAAGCAACTTCGGATAGATCAGATATTTCACCTTTGTTTTTCTGTATTTCTTTTTCGGCTTCTAATTTTTTTTGTTGTTCTTCTTGTTTTTTTTCTTTTTTAACAGAGTTTTTGATTTCAAGAGCAGGTTTTTTGCTAGAGGAATCTTTTATCATTTTCATAAATTCTTGTGGATGTTCAGCGTAACGAGATACCACTTTCCCTACTTCTTCGTATTTACGGACGTTGTTTTCTTTCATCCAGTCTAAAATCTCTGCTCTGTTTCTGATTTCCTCTGCGATTTCATCTTTATTCATATCCCACCGTGCTCTTATACCTTCTAAAATATAGCTTTTACCAGTATAATTATGTTTATCTTCTACTGGATCCCAATGGAATACTTCGTTGGTTAAAATTTCTTTAGTTGTAGGGTCGATGTCGATGATTTCTATGACTTGTTTGGTTCTTCTAACTCGTTTTCCTTTTAGACGAGTAGTTATCTGTATACATATTATGTCTAACGCCCGCATCATGATACGGGGGATATTAATGGGTTTACCCTCCAAACGATGAACCAACGTTTTTGCTGAATCTGCATGAACTGTGGAATAGGTAGCATGCCCAGTAGCCATAGCCTGAAATAAGACATATGCCTCTTTACCACGGATTTCACCAACCAAAATATATTCCGGACGTTGACGCAGAGCAGCTTTCATCAAATCATACATATCGATTTGACCAATGGATTTTTCCTCTATTTTTTGACCAAAACCAGAACGTGCTACACCTGGAATCCAGTTTGGATGAGGAAGATTAATCTCACGGGTTTCTTCAATGCTAACAATTTTTGCCTCTGGGGGAATAAACAGACTCAGAGCGTTTAGAACAGTGGTTTTACCGGATGCTGTTCCACCAGCGATTAATGCATTAACCTGGTTTTCAACTGCCAGCCAGAAATAAGCTAACATTTCGTTGGACATAGTGTTCAAAGCTATCAAATCTGGTGGGGTGAATGGGTCTTCTCGGAATTTACGTATGGTAAACGTGGAGCCTTTTGTGGTGACTTCTGTACTCAAAGTCATCTGAACACGGCTGCCATCCGGCATAGTGGCATCCAACATCGGATCAGCGA
>JAZKSG010000015.1:0-29661 GCA_036626215.1 Thermoplasmatota archaeon | reverse complement strand
GCCCCGTGAGCTTGCTCCGATTGGGATAGCAGATTTCAGGCGATTCAATTTACTTCTGGTACAAAACCTCCAAGCCTGCCAGGTGTAAAAAACACAAATATTATCAATTCAAAAATAAAAGCAAGAATAATGCTTTCGATGTTTTCGTTTATCCAAAAAGTTTTCCAGAAAGGATTTGGCAGAGAGGAAGAAGTACTTGAAGAGATGACAAAAAAATTCCCTGATTTTAACTTTATTCATTCTTCATCTTTCTCTGTGCCTCCTCTTGTTGGAAACTACCAGTTTTACAATAAAAAAATATTAGATGAATGTGCATTGTTCATGTTAATCGATACTGATTTAGATCTTAAAATGGATTTTGTAACTGGGGCAGAAAAAACAAACATAGATTTCGATATAACACAGATTAATAGAAACAAAACAGTTATAAAAAAACTAAATAACAAACCTCCTCTTGATCAGTATATAAAAAAATTGGGATGGGATTACAATACTTTTCAGGAGTTCAAATGGTCGCATATAACAGCAAAATATCCAATAGCATTTATGAAAAACAAAAGAATTGTTGTAAGACCACCTCTTATGATTCTTGGAAACTATATGGGTTTCCTAGGGAAATTTGATAAAGATGACGTTTTCATAGCCCGGGTTACACCAGACAAAATGGTGGATTCAGTAGATGAAATATCAAAGCCGATGAAACCTGAATTTGGTTTTTTTACATCGTGTATCGCTCGGAGAGATTTCTTAGGAATAAAAGTATTTGGGATACAAGAAAAAATGAAAAACTATTTTGAAGATAAAGATTTCCTATTGATATATAGTGCGGGAGAAGGATTACATAAACCAGATGAAGGATTTTATTATCTTAATGAAAGTCTAACCTCGGCGATTTTCCACTAATAGCCCTCTTTTTAGTCTTGTAGAATCCTTTTTACTCTGTTTTTTAAATCTTCCGGCTGATAAGGTTTTTCTATATAGTCTTCAGCAAGAAATTTCCCAGCGTGTTCAGCGGTATCATCTACCCGAGCGGTTAAAAAAATAATGGGTATATTCATCCATTCCGAGTTTTCTTTTAATTTCTTATGTACTTCCCATCCGCTCATTCCGGGCATCATAATGTCCAAAACGATAAGATCAGGTTTACCGTTTTTTTCTAAAAACTCAAGGCATTCTTCTCCACTGTTAACAACTTCAATGTTATATTCGTCGTCCTCATTTATGTTGTATTTTGCAGTCAAAGCCACATCGGGTTCGTCATCCACAATTAAAATATTTTTCTTAGACAAAATCCATCACCTTCCATAATATTCCCTAATCTATTTTACTTCTTTTTTTTATTATTTTCTTTTAAATCAGACGGTATAGAGACAAAAAAAGTTGTTCCTGTTCCGATACCGTTGCTCTCTGCCCATATACGGCCGTTGTGCATTTCGACGATACGTTTACAGATAGGTAGACCAAGGCCGCTGCTGTCGAGGTTATGACGTGCTGTATCTACTTTATAGAATTCATCAAAAATCCTGTCTATTTGCTCCTGAGTCATACCCTTCCCTGTATCACGAACAGAAAACGTAACCCACTTCTTTTCTTTTTTTGCATCAACAAAGATCAACCCGTTTTCCTCTGTAAATTTGATAGCATTGGTTAAAAGATTATCAAACAATTCTTTAAACTGGATTCTATCACAAACCAGTTTTATTTCTTTTTTAACGTTGTTTTCAACGGTGATCTGTTTATTTTGAAGAATTGTTTTTTTATCTTTCAATTCGTTTTCAACCAAATTGTATAACTTTATCTCTTCAAAATTGGATTTATAGTTAGGTGAATTCAGACGCTCCAACTGTAGAGTTTTAACTACAAGGTCACGCATATATTTGACGTTACGATTTGCTACACGTAAAAGCTCTTTTAACTCGGGATCTTTTTCTCTTTCCTCAACAACTGGAAGTAGACCAATCAAAGGCGTCAGAGGACTTTTTAAATCATGGCCAAGTTGACCTATAAACTCATCTTTATGTCTAAGGAGTTTTTTGATTTTTGCAGTTCTCTGTTCAACTTTTTTCTCAAGATCACGGTTCAAGAGTTCTAACTCTTTCTTAGTGCTTAATAGTTCTTTATTGGTAGCGTTTAACTCTTCATTCATGGCTTCTAATTCTTTTTCATGTCTGATTCTTTCCTGTTCAGCTTTTTTCCTCTCAGTGATGTCACGTATGCTACCCTGAACTCGTACTTCGTTTTTTCTTCCCATGACTTCAACGTTGTGTTTAATCAGCTTACCGTTGACTTCAACGGGGACAGTATCACCATTTTTTTTAACTAAAACGGTTTCAAAACCAGTGATTTCTCTATCTAAAGTAGTCTTCTTTAAAAATGGGAAAAAAGTTTTCCTGATTTTTTTCCAATCTTTCTTGGGGATCAAATCAGTTATATTCTGACCGATTAAATCATAAGAATCATAGTTTCCAATTTTTTCAACAGCTGAATTTATATAAGTAATTCTACCTTTAGGTGTTAACTGAAAAATGATGTCGTTTACATCACTAAACAAATCTTTTTGCCCTAACGCTATGGTTGTATCAGAAATAATTTCAAAGTATTCAGCTAAAGAATTGTAACGATTCTTTAACTCTTCAACCTTTTTTTTCAGTTTTTCGTTTTCCTTCTTCAAACTTTCTATATCGTTGGTGTCATAAAAATGGTTATCTTTATCGTTATCTCCATCAGTTTCAACTATTTTTTTATCGTTATTAAGATTAGAAGAAACATAGTTTTGACTATATAAAACTCCTTTCTCCTCCAGATTTTTAAGTTCTTTAACTATGTCTGCTTCTTCCATAAAACCATCTTTTTAAGGGTGTATATTACGTTTATATAACATCCTTCTTAAACTATAGCAGTAAAATATTAACATATATTATGTCTAAACATCCCATTTCTCCTGATTAGCTATATAAGTAATAATCTAGGAATATTTAACCTTTATCGGAGCATTTTTCTAAAAAAATGTGACAGTAGTACAAATTAGAAAAAATTGTTTTAATTTTGATACAACAGAAGTAGTTCTTCCCGTATATCTATGTTTGGACTCCAGATGCCGTCCATATCTATATCAAAATATATGTATACCTTTTCTATAAAAACAGTTTTAGATAAATCTATTTTTAGAGGATTCATAGCATATTTTTCTTCACAGGTTTTAATTTCCTCTGTAAAATAATTTTTAATAGAGTTTTCATCTGAACCAGGTATAGGATTTTTTTCACTACCTTTATGTCCTTTTTCACCCTTTAAAAAATTATGCATTTCTTCCCCTGTTTTCCACTCATTGCTATCGTCACGAGGTAAAACTGGTGTTAAAAAACGTTCAACAACTACCAGATCTTTTTTCATATGTCCCTCATCTGTTTTTACAGATAGATATTCTGTTGAAACTGAGATAGTGTATGTAAAACTTTTTTCAGGTGGATTCCAACGGCTAATGTTTTCAAAAAAACAGTTGTCAGCTATGTTAACCTGTCCATGTAAACCCGAGGCTATGTTTTCTAACTCAGCGGTTCGCCCCCAATCATTATAGTAGATGAAACCAAAAACAGCGGCTAAAAGCACACCTGTCGCTATAAACAAACCAATCTGAGAGAGAGTTAAACCCATAAACCCTTTTTCATCATTCATAAATTTTAACAAAACTACCCTCTCCAGGTTTATAAACAAGCTGCATAGTTATATCATGTCTTCCACCTTCAAAATATGCAAAACTATCTAAGTCTCCGCCAGCGAAACGAGCAGAAGACACACCCTGCCGCCGTGTTCCATCTTCCATTACAAAATAATAACAGTTACACGTATCCACATTTAAATCAAAACAACCAGGTTTTTGGTTTCCATCTACAGGCATACTACCAAAAACTACAAAACAGACCTCCTCTGGAAGATCCATCTCTAAAACCACTTTGCTTCCTCCATCACCATACTCATACATATGTTCTGCTTCAGAAATAATTTTATTAACTTCCATCCTGGTTAAATCAACAGAAGAACTATTTTTAACTAATAGACTACTCATAGCAAAAGAACCCAGGATAATACCAGCGGTAATCAAAACAACCACGAGATAAACAGGGTACCCAACCATAGCTTTTGAACAACAAAACAAACTCCTGCTGTTTTCATCCTCTAACAACTTTTATCATATCCTCCTGATGAAAATTTTGATAACATCCACTGGTTTTAACCGAGACATCAAGATATCCTTCGCTTCTACCATCCTCCAAACTAACATCTAAAGAAACAGAAACAACACCTTTTTCATCTGTAGAAGCCTCCACAGCATCTTCCAAACCACAAACCACTACGTTTGCATCTTTAATTGGTACTCCATCAGAGTTTTTTACTAAAAAATTGATGTTCACTCTGCCGCTGCCTCCTCCAACACTATGAACCAACGGTGTTGCCTCTACTATGGTTTGATCAGGAAACAAACAAGGCTGCCAAACAAAACCCAGAATAGTAGCTAACGCTACACCACCTATGATAACAGATACAGTTAAACGAACAGGTAGACCTACAACTCCCTCCTTATTTCTAACCAAAAATTTTATAGACCAACTGTTCCTCAACTTCAATCACTTTTCTTCAAAAACGTTATCAATTTTATTTACAGGTTTAAAACCTGTCAAACCCTGCCTATTCTTTCCTTTGATATACTTTTTAAACCAGCCGTTAACTTTAGCTGTTTTAAAAAAACCAGCTACAAAAAACACTCCGCCGATTAAAAACAGGAAAATAGGTGAAACCAAAAAACTTTCCATTTCGAAAAACACCAAAAACGCAGCAGAAAAAGCTAACACACCACAGATAAAACCAGCTATTTCCACAGGAATCTCCCAGTTTTTTATACTCATAGTAAAAGGAGTATGACTCTCAATTTTGTTCAACCTGTCATCTAAACCATCTATGGTTTTTTTCTGTCTTTCCTCTTTTTTAGAGTACAAATTTTTTATCTCTTTTATGGTGGTGTTCAAACCTTCAAGTTTAGCTTTAACTTCGTTGATTTCATCCTGTTGAAATATAACGTCTTCTCTCAACGCAAAAAGATCCTCTTCAATCAAACGATTTAATTCCATAATTTTTTCATCAGATATCTCCTTTCCTAAATCCTCTAACAGATCTCTATGTTTAACTGCTGAATCATTAGAAATCAAAACATTATCTTCCCTGAGAGAAATACGTTTTTCTACAGCTTTCAGACGGCTGCTGAGACTATCTGTTGACTGCTCAATTTTACGTACCCAGCTACGCATCGACTGGATGTTTTCTTTATAGTCTTCTAAATCATTTTTTTCCTTTTTTTTGTTTTTAAGCATAAAAAATTCTTACTCCATTCAAAGAAAACTTTTCAACATATATTCTAAGTATATTGCTCCACTGTTTTCTGTTCTAAAATTTGGATATTTTTAGACTCTGACTACATGAATAGCTTGATCGTCTTTGTAGTCTTCAAATCCAGATGCTTTGATAGTCATAGATATATAGTCATCATTTTTGTTGCTGCTTAATTCAGCAGATATACTGGTAGGGTCGATAGAGACCTCTCCTGCATCATTTGTTGTGTCTTCATATGCTACTCCTGCACCAGTTAAAGTTATCGTTGCTCCACTAATTGGATCAGCGCGTTCATCTTTTGTAAAGACTTTTATTATAATGTTATCGCTTGGGTTACCTGAGATTTCTCCATCACCAGATAAATCTATCAGGCTTCCTTGTGTAACCTGTGCATCTATTTGTTTAGAACCTTGAGGCATCATAAATATAACAGCTGCTATCACAGCAACAGCTACTATCATTATTATGATGAGATACATGGGCAATCCTAATACCTGACCTCTTTCATCCTTTTTTAGACATCTTTTTTTAATCAACTATTTTACGCCTCCCTTTTATTTATTTCAGCATTAATATACAAAAACAATTTAAATAATTTTCTATAATTATATAATAAAAAACAATGAAATTATTTTCCTCAACAACGACGATTAATGCATTATCTAAAAACCCACAGAAAAAAATTCACCCAATACGACGAAGATAATGAATATTCTACATAACTAATGTTGAAGGGCTATCAAAAAAAAAAGAAGAAAGAAATGAACTATAAGAGCATAATCCCTATTCTCACTCTTCAATCAGAACTTTTTCCTCGGGTTTAACCTTTACACCTTTATCAGTTATATCCATCTTAACAATCTTCTTTTCGTGTCTACTCTCACGCATTTTAAGAATCTCTATAGCGTTAAAACGAGCATCTTTCCTTTGGATATTATACAACACTATTATCCCATCTGCAAGAAATTCCTCTATGCCTGTATCACTATAATTTTTAGGCATAGGGTTAGTCTCTGTAACCAAGAAAGAAGTTGCACCAGTCTCCTGAAAAAAACTGAATAATTGTTGAAGATATACACGATAATTCTTATCTTTGGTAAGAGATGCAGCTATTATAGCACTAAGCGTATCCACCGCTATAACTTCAGGATTAAAATCCTTAGGTATAACCAAAGGTTTTACTTTATATGAAAGCTCTGTAGCAGAACCCGAACCACCTATAGAACCAAACTTCATCCTGAGGATATCCAACGGATTTATTTTCTGGATGAGAAGATTTCCCTCTTCTACATATTTTCTTACATCCCAGCCGAAATTTTCCATACTCCGAATAATTTTTTCTTTTTCTTCTTCAAAACTCACGTACATACAGTTTTTCCCATTTTTTACCAGGTTGTAACATATCTGTCTACATAAAGTACTTTTACCTGTACCAGGTCCACCAGAAACCAAAACCGAACTACCTTTGGGTACACCTCTTTCTGCAAAAAGCTGATCGAAACCGTCGATACCGGTTTGCAAAACTCTATCTTTCTTCCCTGCTTCAGCCATTTACTTTTAACATCCTCATCTTATTTTTTTAGAAAACAAAAGTTTATGCAATTAAGATATTAAGATATATTTTATTAACTATTTTGGTCTCCTATATCATTCTTCTTAATTTTCTATATAACTAAAGTTTTATAAAAAAATTTTCTCATCGTTGAAAAACCAATCCAAAAAAAATCAGGTTTTTACTATTCCTGGCCCTATTTGGACGTCTATACGAGAAATCTCAACCGTAAAATGAAGATCTTTAATGTTAGTGTTAGATTGTATTTCTACATATGGAGGAGAAACCTCTTCATGTTTCTCTACTGAAATATAACCATTTTCTATTTCCTCATTTAAAATTTGGTTAAGACTCTGATTCCAACTGTCGCAATATTTAGTATAAATCTTTATACTTTCTTGGTCACCTGGCTGCACTGAGTTATAGGTGATGCTATCCTGATAATTTGTCCTTATAGAACATGGTAAATAGTCGTTATATTCAGTCTGATTTTTACCTGAGGGGGAATCAAAGATTGGTAGCCTCAAACGAAGTCCTATATAGTTTGTATCGTTTTCTGTTACTTTTATATCTGGAGGAATTTTAACTATCTCAACGTTTTTAATCTTGTTTATAACCATCCCGCCCTGTAGTATATATTCTTCATCGGTTACGTAGCTGTTATAAGCATGATATATTATCGAGGTTAAAGGAAAACTGCTGCTATACTCGCTATCTCTTTCTAAACCTGGAGAAGCTGGTTCAACTGAAATATTATAATCAGTTACATTCTGAAGTTTCAGAGAACCTGTAGCTCTTGCAGTAACAAAATAGGGGAACTCTTTGCTCCCTAGAGTGATGGTATTAGAAACGGGGACATCTTCCTTACTCATGGATTGTATATCAATCGTAGATTTCAGAGTTGAAAACTGTTTTTCCACCTCTGTAAGATGTTCAGTTTCTCTCTGTTCCATTATGTTAGGTATATACTGAGTCTGAATAACTGCTAATATTATCGCTATCAACGCGACTATCAAAAGTGCCTCAAGTACACCAGAAACAGCTTTATCGTTTCCAACCAACAATTTTTTTTCTTTATTCATCTTTTTTTTTCTTCCTTTTAACTTTGTATTATACGGGTAAATATACATGTTTTTTTAAACCGAACATCGACATCTACAGTTTCATATTTTTTTTCCAGAGATACTTTATCAGGATATTTTGAAAGAGTCACATTATTCCTTATTTTTTTCTCTAAAGAATTGTTTAGATATTCATACCACGCATTAACATATGGTGTAGAAATATTCAAAAAACTTATATCTGTAAATTCCTGCCAATCTTCAGATAACGTAGAAGAGTAGTTGGTTTGAATATAACATGTTTCATCTCGGTATCCACTAATCTTTTGATTTCCTTCATCATTAAAAAAAACAAATATTTGAAAACTAAACTCTATATTTGATGTTACTTCATTGAAATTGGATTCCAAAGAGGGAGTCATCCACATAACGGATTTTTGTCCAGGTTGCTTAACGATGATGCCATCTGACTGTAAAATATATGATTGATCCACAAAATAAGAGTTGATACCCTCATATTGTATACAGGTTAAATTAAACCTTTTTTTAGAAGAAGATGTTTCAACAGTGACATTATATCCGCTGTCAGACTGTGGAATAATTTCAACTTTTCCATAAGATGGAGCTGAAACCCAGTTTGCAAGCTCTCTGCTACCTAAGGTTAAAGCATTGAAAATTGGTTTATCTCCACCATTTTCCTCTTGTATCTTCAAATTTGCCTTCAGATGGGAAAATTGATTAGCTACTTCATTCATGTGATCAGCTTCTTTTTTCTCTAAAGCCTCAGGTATATACGTCATCTGCACATAGGATATAATAAGAGCAAAGAGAGCTATAATCAGAAGGAATTCAATAGCTCCTGCAAGTGCTTGATTATTCTCTATAAAATCTTTTTTTTCCATCTCCTCAACCAAACTAATCTATTATACCAATATAAATAGATATATTTAAATTCTTAATGTTTTTCGCATAGTAATAAGCTTTAGTACAGCTCCATCAAAAAAAATCCATCTCTTTCTTTTTTTTGTTTCCCAATAACATATAATGTAAAGTTTGATAAAGGTGATCCACAATACATTTTATTTAGAAAAAACTGGGTGGAGAAACGAAATTATGGATAAGACTTTTGCTGAAAAAATCTTAGCTAAATATGGTGAAAAAAAACAGGTTGAACCTGGTGAAATCGTAACTGTTTCACCAGATCATCTACTTACACATGATAACACAGCACCTATTACAGATAAGATAAAAGATGAACTCAACGAGTATGGATTATGTTCTTCTGCTTTGCCAGTGATTGTTCTTGATCATGTTGTCCCAGCTGCATCAGAAAAAACGGCTACTAACCATCAGATTATCAGAGAATTTGTTGAGAAACAGGATATTGAAAACTTTTTTGATGCAGGTGTAGGTGTTTGTCATCAGGTTATCGTTGAGAAAGGTTTAGCTTTACCCGGGAAACTAGTTGTGGGTAGTGATTCCCATACTTGTTCCTATGGCGCAGTAGGTTGTTTCTCTACAGGTATAGATCGAACCGAGGCCGCATCAATCATGTTGACATGTGAAACCTGGTTGAAAGTTCCAGAGAGTGCTAAAATCGTTCTTAATGGCTCCCTACCATCTGGCGTCTACCCTAAAGATTTGATTCTAGATATAATCGGAGACGTATCTGCCTCCGGGATGAATTATCAATCTGTAGAATATCATGGAGATGTAAAACAGTTTTCTGTTGACGAACGATTCACAATCTGCAACATGGGTGTAGAGATGGGTGCTAAAAACTCTGTTTTTCCCTTTGATAAAGCTACTAAAAAATTTTTAGATGATTTAGATGTCAAAGAAGATGAATACGATGTTGTTCAACCTGATAAAAATGCATCATATAAAAAACAGATTGATTACGACCTCAGTAATGTTTCTCCAGTAATTGCATGTCCTCATAGCGTGGATAATGTTAAAACCGTTGAAGAATTAGAAGGTCTTACTGTAGATCAATGTTTAATTGGTACTTGTACCAACGGCCGCTTTTCTGATTTGAAAAAAGCTGCTGAAATTTTAAAAAATCAGAGTGTTCATCCCGATGTAAGATTGCTGGTGGCTCCAGCCTCTAAAGAAATCTATCAAAAGGCTTTAAAAAATGGTTTATTAGAAATTTTTGTTAAAGCCGGCGGCATCATTCTTCCACCTGGATGCGGACCATGTCTAGGAGCCCATCAAGGATGCCTTGCCCCCAGTGAACGCTGTATTAGTACAGCAAACCGAAATTTCAAAGGACGTATGGGTTGCAAAGACGCTGAGATTTACCTTGGAAGCCCCGCTACAGTAGCATCAGCGGCTATACATGGTGAAATAGTTGACCCAAGAGAGGAGGTCTAAAAAATATGCAAATTTGGAAATATGGAGATAATGTCAACACAGATATGTTGTTCCCTGGAAAATATACATATAGCTGTAGTACTCCAGAAGAAATCAAGCCACATCTTCTAGAAGATCTTGACCCAGATTTTGCGGACAACGTAGAAAAGGGAGATGTTATATTCGCTGGAGAAAACTTTGGCTGTGGTAGTAGCCGTGAACAACCCGTGGTTGGTTTAAAATCAGTGGGGATAAAAGCAGTTATAGCTAAAAGTTTTGCTCGTATATTCTATCGATCAGCTATAAACCAAGGTCTTATTTTGATTGAATGTCCAGATGCTGTAGAAACATACAATGAAGGAGATAACGTTGAGTTAGATCTTGAAAAAGGTAAAATCAAGGTTGGAAACAAAGTTTTTTCTTTTCCTACGCTTCCTGAAAAAATCGTTGAAATTAGAGAAGCCGGTGGCCTATTGCCGTATACTCGTAAAAAACTAGAGAAAAATAAGAAATAAAATTTTTTATATTCTTTTATGTTTTCCTTCTTTGTATTCTTTGCTTAGTTTCTGATATTTCAACGCATTTTCATAGGCTTGTTTTCTAAATTTTTCTTCGTTTTCTTTTATAACTTTAGCAGGTACTCCTACTAATAAGCTGTTTTCTGGTGTTTCCATGTTTTCGGTTACCACGGCGTTAGCTCCAACGATAGTGCCTTTCCTGATTTTTGCGCCGTTTAAAATAGTAGCGTTCATCCCTATGATACAGTTTTCTTCTATATTAGCTCCATGTACTATGCAGGCGTGGCCTAATGACACGTTTTTACCTATTTTGACTTTATGTTTTTGATTAGTATGAAGAACACAGCCGTCTTGTATGTTTGATCCCTCTTGTATCTCTATAAGGTTTTGATCTCCTCTGATAACGGTGTTAGGATATATTCCGCATTTTTTACCGATTTTTACGTTTCCTATGATCACTGCTGTATCATCTACATAGCTTGATTTATGTATATCTGGTTTCATGATTTTACCTCATCACTTTTTTTAGGAGGAAAAATAGTGGTTGGTTTTTTTATTGTTTTCCATTTTTTTTAGCTATACTTTTTTCATTAGACTTTTTATATATAGTATTTATTTTATTTTTGATAAATAGAAAGATAGAAATACAACTTTTAGAATATAAATTATAAGCACAGGAAAGCTTTTGGGGGTACCTTGGAGAAGGGAGTAGGAGATAAAGTAATTATGAATCAGTTTTTTCGAAATAAAGTAAGAAAAATTTTGACGTCATCTTTGTTTTTAATACTGCTAATCTCAGCTATAACTATAATTCCAGATTTAAGTGCACAATCTCAAGATGAGGTTCATTTAGAGATAGTTAAAGTCGATTGGCCAAATAAAACATATATGAATAAAGAAACAGTTTTTTCAGTTAAACTAAAAAATAACGGAGAAAATATAAGCAGAAATGATACCATCTCCATAATCTTCAGTGTAGGCAACAAAAACATTTCAACTATTGATTATAACAAAGGTTTAAAATCTGGAGAAAACTGCTCAATTAATGTTTCTTGGGAACCTTCCGTTTTTGGAGGGCGTAATCTGAGATTTGTTATGAAATATAACAATACAAGATATGACAATAAGTCTAGACATATTTTTGTTGAGCCTTATCGTCTACCTTGGTGGGATAACAATTGGCATTACCGTAGTTTTGTAAGAGTAAATAGTAGTGGAAACATAAGTTACTTTTTTAATTTCACCAAGCTTCTAAACAACAAAATAGGGGTTGAAAACAACGTTTTTGAGAATCAAACGTTAAGAATAATTCAATATGGTTCAGATGGAACTATTTCCACTAATCCAGTAGTTAAAAAATTTTGTTTCAACGAAACCTCCAGCTTTGACAACCAGACAAACGCTGCAGGATATCTTAGTTGGAATACTTCAAACTTTGAAGAAGGAGATTTTTATGCTATATATTTCGACGTAAAAAACAATACAGGCATCAGAGGAAGCATAAACGAAACATACAACATGAGTATTTCTAAGAATGTATCAGTGACAAATGAATCAGTTTTTACAGAGGGATGGTGGGCTAGAGTTTCGAGTCCAATAGAAAATAGTTATTATGCTTCTAATCAAAGCATAATTTTCTATGCAGCTACACCCTCCAAAATAAAACAGGCAAACATTAACTTGTTTTATAACGACACTAAGAGTCATTGTTCTGAACTAAAAAACGTAGAAAACAATGTTAGCTGGAAGAAAAAAATAGATGTGTTTAACAAAACTGGTAGCTGGAATGTAAATTTTTCATTTATGGATGATGCAGGCTATGTGTTCAATGACAGCTGTAAGTTCTATGTTGAGACAACTGATATAACCTTTAGCGATGTAAACATTTCTACAGATTATCAGCCGACATCACCTAAAGTTTATCTTGGAGACACAGTTTTTTTAAAAGCTTCCATAAAAAGTTTTAATGCAAGAGTGAGTGATTTAAAAATAGAACTATTGATTGATGATCAAAACGTAGAAACTAAAAAAACAGATATCCACCATAAACATAATGATGAAAAAGGAATATGGTGGAGTCAAGACATTGTTTTTGAATGGAAACCGGATGAAATCAGGGTTTACAATTACACTTTACGATTGGACCCCGATGACGAGTTGCGAGAAACAAATGAATCAAACAACCACATCCAAGGGAATATCACTGTACACGAATGGCCAGATATGGGGATAAAAAAAATAACGGTTTCAAGTAAATCAGTTTTTATAGAAGAAAAAATTGATGTATCTGTATCAGTAGAAAATTATTCGCCCTATTTAGCCTCAAAATATAAGCTAAGTTTGTATTCTGCTCAACATTCAGATGTTTTTGATTTCAACAACTCATACAGTAAAAAAACAGTTTCTCTTGAACCTGGAGAACAAAAAACGTTTAATTTTAAATGGATGTCACAGAACGCTGGGAAATGGAAGTTAGCTGGAAAAATAGAGACAAATAATACCAAAAAAGATAGCTACATAGATAACAACTTAATGATATATAGCGGTTTTATTAACATATATGGGAAAAGCGCTCCTAATATCATACTGACAGATGTTGCTTCTAGAAGAGTAGGGGAACCAATTACCATATCAGCCTTGGTTTCTGATGAAGATGGTGTTAAATCCGTGAAAATCGATGCATATACACCAGACGACTCTCTATGTGTAAACAATCAGTCGATGATACCTGGAGGAGATAATAATTTTTCCTTTGTTTTAAAACCTTCTATGGCGGGTGTCTACAGCTACAAAATCAAAGCAGTAGATAACTCCTATATATCCAATAAAGCTGTAAAGCAAAGTACTTTCAGAGTTCTGGATGATACAGCCCCGAGTTTTTTATTTTACGAGATTAAACCAGAGGTTCAACTTGTCGACGAAGAAATTAAAGCTGAATGCATAGTTTTTGATAACACAGAACTAAAAAACGTGGAGATAAAAATATATTCCCGAGGAGAACTCGTTGAAGAAAAAAATTTAGCTATGGACGAACAAGGAAAATACGTTTATTCCACCTCATTTTCTACTCCAAATCGTTACAGAATATGGTTTGAAGCGGTAGATGATACCGGTAACCATGTTACGTCTCCAGCTAAATATCTCTGGATTACAACTGATTTATCTGATACAGACAATGATGGTATGCCCGACTGGTGGGAAGAAAAATATGGTTTCAACCCAAAAAATAGTTTAGATGCTGAAGTAGACTATGATGGAGACGGACTAAGTAACCTTGAAGAATATAAAGCAGAGGGAGATCCAACGGAAAAAGTTGTTTTAGAAAACATGTTGTATAGAGTAAAAGGAGGATTCAGTTTCCTGGTTTTTTCTACGTTGATGATGTTAGTGTTACTGTTTCTGTCTTATTATGGATATAGAAAAAGGAGGAGGTTTCTATGAATTTTTGGAAAACAAAGTTTCCTTGGATAACAATAGCTTTTTTAGCAGTTGTTATAACCATTTTTTCTTTTATTAATATATTGTATGGTAAAAACTGGGGTGATATCCTCTTGGCGGCTTATTTTTTGCTGTTTATTTTAGGTTTTACCATATTTTTTGTAGCCAGCTCAAAGATTTTGAGTAAATCCTCCTCTATAGAAGAATTTGAAAAAACTCTGAAGGGAGGATTATATCATTTTAAATGTCCTCATTGTAACGGAGTTTTTGCTATTAAAAAATCTACCGGAGAGAACAAAAATGCTTTAAAGATGAACTGTCCAGACTGTGGTAAAACAGGAATTATACCAGGATATCAGACTATGGTAGTTGAAGAGGAGATACCTGAGAAAAAATCACCTGGTGTAAACTTTAGATGTAACAGATGTAACGAGAGGTTAACTATCTGGGCGGAGGGAGCCAACATCCACCCGGATCTAAAAGTATTTAATTGCCCTTTCTGTGGTGAACAGGAAGCTATGGGGAAAGTGTTCTGAAAAATTTTACAGCTATTTTATATGCCGAGTTTTTACTGCCTCTCCAAATCCATTGTTTTCCATTTGTTCCCCGTTCATCATTGCTTTTCCCACAGCGATAAACTCGTCTTTCTGAAAAACTAATACCTCATCTCCTACTCTAATGTCTTCATCTGCCTCTATAACCCCTGGAGCGAAAACTGAACCTTTTAAGTTAAAATCATCAGCGATTTTAATCCAATACTTGTTTATTTCAGCTATTTTCTTTCCACCTTCCAAGGTAAGTGAAATATAGTTTCTCTCTGGAGACATCATACCAAGCTGATGGTTTTTTTCAAAAAGTTTAAGATAAGGATACCTTCCTTTAACTGCTGTGTTTTCAAAAAGTTTTTCAGTCACCATGTCTCCAAACTGATACCTTGAAAGACCTTTCAACACTTCCCTCTTACCATCGTTTTTATCTACATGTTCATATTCTTCTTCATACTGACGAAGCGTTTTTTGTAGTTCATCCAAAGATTCTTTATCTGTGGGATGGTCTAAACAGGTAACCTCCATATTAGGGATTATATCTTTTAAGAAACTTGTAATGTTTTTAGGGATATGAGCTATAATTTTGTCATAGTGATTTTTTTCTAGATATGCTGTCAACATCTCTTCAACTAACCTTTTTTCGTTTTCATCCCAAAACCCAGTTACAGGTATATCATATGAGTTTGCAGGATAAACCAGTTCTAGTTCCCGTGGAACTAAACCCAAAGGTGAAGTAATTACTAGCTCATGGAAAATATATGGATTTGTCGTTGAGAACAACTGTTTTTGGAAAAAATGATGTGACTTTGAAAAAGAATAAGGTTTTTTTGCGGAGCAGGGTAGAAGAAGCAATATCCTTTTGTGTTCAGGTTTTCTATATCTCTCTATCACTCTTTTCTGAAAACGTTTTATTTCAGTTCTATAAAAAGACTCTAAAGTGTTTGCATTGAGTTTTTTTGAATCAGAAACAGGGATATGTTTCTCCAGATAAGGTTGATGGTTAAAATCTATTTTCCTTAAAATTGTGGTTGCCAAATGACTATTTTTGGTTTTAACTTCTACTAAATCTCTAAGTGTGTTTTGTCTTATAGCGTTTCTAACAGTTTTTATCTCGTTGTATAATGTATGATAGTTATGCATCAAAATATCTTTTTTAGATATCTGCTGAAAGTTGTTTTTATGTTTTTGACAGATCGGGCAACTACATGTAGACTCCCCCATCTCTTCTATCGGTTTAACCCCATTTTGGGTGAACATCTGTTTTTTTTCAGCTGCTATTATCGCCGAGGAAGCATCAAAAAGGTTTATTCCACAGTATGACAGCAGAGCTAAATTGTCTGGATTTCCAACAGCTGGAAGATAAATTATTTTTTCTTCACCGATTTTTTCTCTAAGATTAATAACATATTCTAATAGTTGATCTGTTTTTTTATAGAGCTGGAGGGCGTTAGCAACAACGAAAAAAGAAAAATTTTGTAATGTTTCCTTGCTTATTGCTTTTTTATCTGCAGGGAGTACAATACATTCACCATTTTTTGGATGATTTATCACTGTTTCTGTGTGTAACTCAGTTGGCATATCTTTTGGATAGAAAAAATGGTGAGAGATGTCTATTTTGCCTTCTGTTTTTTGTTTCTCAGAATCTGGCTTATATATCCTGAGAGAAGTTTTTCCCTCTTTTTTTTCTTCTGTAGTTAAAATTATATCTGCAAAATCTGGAGTTTTATATCTGTCGGTGAGTGGAAATAAAATATTTGGTGTTAATACGGTTTGTTTACCTATGGACATTTCTCCAAGAAGAGCTGACCCATCTCGTTTTTTGACTTTTAGTTTTACCATACTTTCAAATCAGTGATAAGAGTTTAGTTATTAAAAACTGTCTCAATTATAATTTTTTAAAATTAAAAAAATAGGTTTTTTTAATGTTTGAAATATCTTTGTCCTGTGAAAACCATAGCTATGTCATGTTCATCAGCGGCTTCTATAACTTCTTCATCGCGTATGCTTCCACCTGGTTGGATTATAGCTTTTACACCTGATTTAGCTGCCATATCTATAGCATCACGAAATGGGAAAAATGCATCGCTAGCTAAAATTGAACCTTCTATGTTTTCTTTTCCTTTATGTGTAGCTATCCATGTTGCATCTACACGAGCTGTTTGACCACCACCTATACCAACGGTTTGAGTGTCTTTTACAAAAACTACAGAGTTAGATTTCACATGTTTGACACATTTTACTGCAAACTCCATGGAACGAAGTTGTTCCTCTGAAGGTTTTTTCTTAGTTACAATTTCCCAATCTTTTTTACTAGAAATTTTTACATCTCTCTCCTGGGTAAGCATTCCGCCTACGACACTACGATAAATTACACCTTCTCTCTCAACTTTTTCATCCAAACCTCCAAGTTTTAGGAGTCGAAGGTTTTTCTTTTCACCTAAAATGTTTTCTGCTTCCTTTGTGTAAGCTGGTGCTATAACTACTTCAAGGAACAAATTAGAGAGTTCCTCTGCTACATCTTTATCTATCTCCCTATTAAACGAGACTATTCCTCCAAAAGGAGAATATGTATCTGTAGAAAAAGCATCTTTCCAGGCTTTTACCAAACTATCAGAAGTCGCTATTCCACAAGGGGTTGCATGTTTTATTATTACACAAGCTGGATCGTTAAATTCTTTGACGGCTTCAATAGCTGTATCTGAATCAAGTATATTGTTATAAGAGAGTTCCTTACCTTGAAGTTTGGTAGCGTTAACTATACATGGTTCACTAGTTTCAGGGAGAACCTTGTAGAAACCACCTTTCAAATGAGGATTTTCTCCATAACGCATCTCCTGTATTTTGCTAAGGGCTATAGAGTTCTTATCCGGCATTACCTCATTGATCCATCGGCTACGTAGATAACTTGAGATTATAGAATCATAATGAGCAGTATGGGTAAACGCTTCTAGGGCAAGTTCTTCTCTAAAATCGAGGTCATCCTTTTTTTCGTTTTTTAGAAAATTTATGACTCGGTTATACTGATCAGGGTTAGTAACTACTAATACATCTTTATAATTTTTAGCAGCTGCACGGATGAGAGTTGGACCGCCTATATCTATGTTTTCGATGACCTCTTTCATCCCTACGTTTTCTTTCTTGATAGTTTCTTCAAAAGGATAAAGGTTGCAGACTACTATGTCGATCTGATCAATATCGTGTTTTTGCAATGTTTCCATATGGCTATTTTTGTCTCGCTCTGCTAATACACCAGCGTGAACCTTCGGATGTAAAGTTTTAACTCTTCCATCAAGCATCTCTGGAAAACCAGTTACATCTGATATTTCTCTGATATCTATATTGTTGTCTTTTAAGGCTTTAGCGGTTCCACCAGTTGAAACAATGTCTATGTCAAAACCTCGTAGTTTTTCTGCAAAATTTACAACATCTTTTTTATCTGAAACACTAATGAGAGCTGTCTTATAATTCCGCATTGACTTTTACCCAAGGTGCATTGTAAAGGCACAAATAAATATTTGGGTTTTTTTCAATTTTTTTCTTCCATCTTTACAGCTTCCTGTAGACTAATTTTTCCCTTCAAAACTTTCATAGCTGTTTTTTCAGAAATCGTGAATCTACCCTGCGTTATTTCTCGACTTCGTTGCTGCACTCTTCTGATCTCACCACGAGTTGGTTCAACAGGAAGCTGTTTCTGCACTCGTCCACCAGGAGTAGAAGCTATTGCAGCAGCTGATTCAGGGTCCTTCTGATTTCTTTTAACCTTAAGTGAGGAACTAGTTTTAGTCTCATCTACAATCTCAATAGGGATCTCTAAAGAAATCAGTGAGTTTATTATCCGATTTCTGATAACTGGTGAACCATGTCCTATACGGATAATCCTCTCTTTTGAAGGATATGCTTTCAAAAAACGTCTCACTTTCTTTATTACATTACTAGGTTTCTTCACATAGGTTTTCTGAAGAAAAATGTCGTCTCCTATTACAGCTATACCTGGTTTTTCACCAGGGTCAATTCCTATAATCACTGTGTTGTAGAGGTCTTTACCTATCAACATCTGTATAGCGAGGTCTACAGCATGATCCAAGGAGTCATATGCATCAGCCGCTATCGCTTTAGGCGATTTTATATCATGTATCTCTTTATGAGAAGTTAATATTACTTTTACCTTTGAAGGTGTATCATTTGGAGAAGAAAGAGAAACATAAGGAATCCCTCGTTTCTTCAGGATTTTAAGGAGATCATGATACAAGGAAAAATCTTTTGTGTATACACCTAAAGTCTTCATATGTTATTTAACCACTCGCTCTGTTTTTTTTATTTCTTAAACGGTTTTATATGTATTATAGATTTAGTTTTTTCATCTTTCCCAAGGTTTTTTTCCATCAAGATATTTAGTCCAAAATTTTCTTAGTTTATCTCTAACCAGATCCTCAACAGACAAAATTTCGTATTTTTTATCTATTATATGATCCAGATTTTTACCTAGACTAAAATCTTCTAAATTATTCTGTAAAAAATCTTCAACCTTGGTGTATCTCCTTTTTATCTCTACATATATACGATTGTTTTTTTCAAAAGGGTCCTCTGCCAACCGAGGATGATTTCTCCATTTCTCCAAAAACCTTTGTACATGTTGCTCTTGATCTAAAGGAGGCCCCATATGTAGTTTTGTCTCCGATAAAGACCTATTTTCCAATTTAACAATGATATATACTTCTTCTGAATCAGCAGCATAATATGTTATATCTTTTACGTTAAAATCGTTTTCAGCTAACCCCTGATTTATAGCTCGGCAGGCTTTACGTAACTGTGGATAAAAGTTTTCATCAATAATATCTGGCTTCGGAAATTTTATACCGATATACTGATCTTTTTGTTTCTGTAGTGTTTCCTTTATTTTTTCTATAGACCATGGTTTTACAGGATTTGGAAAAAAGAAAGTTTTTCTAGGTGAGGAGAGATATTCTTGACTTGCTTGTATGAAAAGTTTTAGTGTTTCTTCGGCGACTGCAGAAGCAACATTTCTTTCAGAATCAACGGGATCTACAAAAACCAATGGTTCATCAAACTCTGGATGTTTTTTATCATCCAAACTTATTGTTGTTCCATATGGTTTCCAATGTTTTGTTTTTTTCAACAATTCTCTAAAGGATTGATATTTGATTATAAGTATTTCACATAAATAACCTGAGAAACCTTGTATCTCGGCTTCTGCCCCATAGCTTCCTATCCCTTTTAGAAACTGTTTTAATAACCTTACATCAGCTTTTTGTTCCTCTCTAAGATTTTTCTGTACAAAAGATGTATGATAAGGTGTACGATCCACCGCGGAGATTTTATTCCTTGCTTCTTCCACATGATAACATGGTACTATCTCTACCTCAAAATTGTTGAAAAAACCTTTGAGATAGGGATGTTCTGCATATGAGTGTTCAGTATTTTCAAGGATTCTTTCAGCTATCTTCAGTGTTTTTTCAGCTATTTCTTTTTTTGAGAAATGGATGGGATATACAAGAAAAAAATCAATATCCATATTTCCTTCGAGATAGGTATCTTTAGCAGTTGATCCAACCAGCTCTATTTCGACAGGTAGATTTTCTCTGGAAATCTCTTTTTCTATTCTTTTTCTTATCTTTTTTACTGTCTCCTTTGTTTTTTTTCTGAATTCTCCAGATGGAGTGGTTCTGTGTATTACTTTTTGTTCGATTTCGTTATATTCCATTTTTCTTTTCATACCAATGTTTTTCTGTTAAAATATTTTTTTAGTATTAAAATTACTGCTAAGGCGAGGGCTACCCCAGCTATTACATCTAACAACCAATGTATTGAGAGGTATATAACTGCGGTTATCACCAAAATCATACATGTTTTTGTAAACAACGCATATTTTTTGTTGCCGGTAAATCCTCCAACATATGCTATGAGTATGCTTACAGCAGTGTGTAAAGAAGGTAAACAGTTGTTATAAGTGGTGGCGTTATAGAAAAATTGTTCTATTCCGGGTATCGCTGTTTCCAACGCTGAGTCTATATTGTAAAACGTATACACGTTGGTTATAGGTAAGAGGAGATAGAAAGGTAAAGCAAAGATGTATATCAAGAGTAAACCCCAAGCTAAGTTTTTCATAGCTTTTTTATCGTTTTTTAAAAGCAGATAAAGAGGTGTAAACCATAGTGTAAATGGATACACTACTATATAGATAAATACAAAAAAATGTGTAACACCGAACACTCTATAGTTTGAAAAATTTTTAACAAAACCATCTTCCAAGTTTTGGATTATATTTGCATAATCAAAACCTACTATGTTTGTAGCCCAAGGATCAATAAACTGTACCTCAAATAGATGAATCGCTACTACAGCTATTATCAGAGTTAGGTAGACAAGATTCCCTTTTAAATGCTTTAAAAGGTCGATATTTCTCTTTAAAAAAATATCATCTTTTACTAAAAACGTTAGGGAGAAAAATAATAAGATAAAGTTAGAGATAAGTAAGGCTGTAAACCAAGTATATATCTTTTATTCACCACCCTAACAAACTATATTTCTACTGTTCTTTTGTTACTATATATTGGTCCATCAGATGTAAGCTCACTTTTTTTAAGTTCTAATTTATCGATTACCTGTGAGACAAATTCCTGTCTTTTATATTTATTTATAACTTTAATGATTTCATCTTTTTTTCGACCTGATTTCACCCTAGCTATGGTTAGATGAGGGGTGTATTCCCTTTTTTCCTTTTTGAAACCGATATTAGAGAGTTTTTCGTTAAGATTGTTGGCTATTTCCTTAAGTTTTTTTCCTGGTTCTATACCTACCCATATTACTTTTATGTAGTTTTCATTTGGAAAGACCCCCAGTCCTTTGAGTTTTATTTCAAAAGGTTCAATGTTTTCTACTGATTCTTTCATTATGTTTTCTATAGGATCTACCAGATTCTGATGTGTATCTCCTAGAAATTTAAGAGTTAAATGCATTTTTTCTGGCTCTACCAACTTTAGGTTTCCACCAGTGTTTTTTAGTTCATTAGATATTTCTCTGATTTTATCCGGAATTTCAACATCTGCAGCGATAAAACCTCTAAATTCCAAAGATGTTAAACCTCCTTTTTAAAAACCATTAGTTTCCCGTGTCTTCGTTTTCTTAATAACAGAGATAGTTTAAAAAACCTGTTAAATTATGCGGTCAAAAAAATAGAATAAGCTTTCTATTTATTTTTGATAAGAATATTTTTTAAATAATTTTTTAGGAAAAATATAAAACTTATTAAACCATTTACATCTCTGAAATTGGAGGAATAAAGATTTTATGGAGATTGACGGAAAAGAGTTGAATGTGGAAAAGGTTGGGGTATATCTAAACAAGAAACTGGTGTTATCCGTTTTCATTGTTTCTGGTCTTAGTCTTATCTTCACTGGATTTTTAGCATATCTTTTCTCTGAAACCCTGCTTGGTTTACTCTCTGGTCTCTTGTTTGGAATCACCTTGGGTTTACTTATAAATTATTTTTTGCTTGTTTCAGATAGAATGATTAAAAAAGTTTCTGTGGAACTTATATGTGAGGAGAAACAAGAAGAGCTACATACAGTCATGAAAAAAACATAAAAAAACCTCTCTTCCATTTATCCTCTTTTCATTAATTTTTTTTGCTATGTTACATGGTTTTAGGTTTTAGAATCGTCCCATGGATCACTATGTTAGAGAGTATATAACCAACTGCTGGCAGGAAAACGATAAACCCTGCCCATGGCGTCAAAGTCATGAGCATTATAGGTACAAGAGCAAAGTGGATCATATAATGACTCCCGATTAACATACGTGCTTTATCTCGCCCGAATTCTTTTAATGAAAGCAGTTTATACGAAAGATAAATCATTGAAACCGCTATCAGCGCTAAGATTATAAACTGAAAATATTGTAAGTTTGTGAGTTTTTTAATATTCCATATTATAAAAAATGGGATAAAAACTACGAATAAATCTATTATCTGTAGACTGTACGCAAGGATTTTAAAACCATTTGGAATAATAAGTTTTCCGTTTTTTATCCGTACATTCATTTTTACTGCAAGAGTTTTTGCCCCAGAGATATAATCGTTTTCAATGTCTTTTAATCCTCCTGATATAAACTGCATATATAGAACCTGTAGAAACCCCAAAATACATACAATCCATGCAAGTAAAGAAATATTGAGAAATACTTTCGTTGTAGTTTGTGCACCATATAAAATCAAGAAAAATACTCCAAAAGCTACAAAAAAATCCATACAGGGGAATTTCTTGCTTATAAGGTTATATATAGTGATAAATAACGCAGAAAGAGCAAGCAAAATTATTGGAAAATATAAACCAGATTTATATGCTATGTAAAACGAAAGCAGGAGAGATATCACTATAGAAATTGTTGCAAAAATCCATGCGTTTCTTATAGAAATTGTTCCACTAATCAGCGGTCTATCACTAATTTCTTTTGAAGATTTATCAATTTTGTAATCCAATATGTCATTAAGTACAAAACCATAAGTATGTCCAAAAAAACCTATTAAAAACAATATAAGCAAATAAAACATGTTGAATTGTTTCATAGCTATAGCCCCCATAACCGGTGAGACACCTGTTAGAAGAGCGTTGAATGAACGCGAAAGTTTAAGATATTCAACTATTTTACCCAATCTATATCAACACCAGGATTCAAAGTTTCCATTCTCTTTATGACTCTTTTCCTCTATCTCTTTTTAGTTTATAAAAACAACGAAATGATTATTTTTGTTTTTTTCTGACAACAGATGTTAAACAACATTTATATTTTAAAAAATATAGAATATCTTTTATTGGGGATTTATAGGATTCATGTCTGTTGATTGTTTCAATAAGGAAAAAATCGGTGGTTTTCTTCATCTCATACGTCCTTTTACTCTACTTGCACCAGTTATAGTTTCGAGCTGTATAATGTTTGCAAGTTTTTTTTATAATAATATAGGTGGCGATATAGTTTTAACTTTGTTTTATGTTGTTTTGCCAGCAAGTATTTCACTTGCGTTGATAAACGGTGCTTCAAATGCTTTGAACCAGGTGGCAGATGTTGAATCTGACAGAATTTCTAAACCGTATAGACCTTTGGTTAAAGGCGTGATCTCCAAAAAATCTGCTTTGATGGTTTCTGCTGTTATGTATAGTTCCGCTGTTTTTATTTCGTTTTTTATAGATTTTTTATTTGCTTTTTTTGTAGGAATGATTATATTTTTTACGATTACTTATTCCGTACCTCCACGTTGTAAATCCCGTCTTTTTCTGAATCAAATATGGATTGCCGTACCAAGAGGTTTGTTCGGTGTACTTGCCTCCTGGAGCATTTTTGGAAACCCATTTAACCATATTCCTTTAACTATAGGTTTAGTTGCAATGTTTTTCTTATTCGGCGGTTCTATAACAAAAGATATACATGATTGTGATGCAGATAAAAAAACTGGTGTAGATACTTTAATAAATACGTATGGGGTTAAAGAGTCTGCTTTTATTGTGATGCCTTTTATGTTTACCCCTTTTGTTATGTTGTTGCTTTTGGTTAAGACTGGAGCTGTTGAGAGTTATCTTTGGCCTTTGACTCTTTTTGTTGTTCCTTCAATCTTTATTTGTTATCTTA
This sequence comes from Thermoplasmatota archaeon, assembly GCA_036626215.1. Lineage (GTDB taxonomy): Archaea > Thermoplasmatota > E2 > DHVEG-1 > DHVEG-1 > JAZKSG01. The sequence continues at coordinate 5,162 of JAZKSG010000015.1, read as the reverse complement.
TGATTAAGAGGGATGTTAAAAAAGTGGGTTCTCTTGAGAATAATTGTAGTTGGGCTGCTATGTATATAACTTATTTCTTTTTTGCTTTTAGTTTTTCATTTTTAACTATTTTTAACTCCACAGTTTTTATCTAAAAATTTTTTAACCAGAGTGTCTTTTTTATCCGCCGCTGGTCATATGTAGAACATCAACCTTTGAGTTGTCTGGTATAATGGTTTCTGAAAATTTTTTACGAGGAATTATCTCTCCATTTATTTTCACTATCACCAATGGAAAACTGTAATCCATCCTTTTAAGGAGTTGTTTAACAGTCTCATCTTCTTTCCACTCTAACTTTTTGTTGTTGACAGTGATACTCAAACTTTTTCCTCCATAATCAACTCTAAAACAATATTAGCCTGCCAATTAGCTATTAAACCCACCCTGGCTCCTATTAATAAATCTTCTTCACTAGACTCAGCATGTTCATCATACACCATATATAGATTACCAGTTTTTTTAGTATGAATCCTATCTGATTTTCCAACTCCTGCTACACCTGACGCTGCCACCAACGGTTTTCCCGGCAGCTTCAACATTATCTCCTCTATAAAATCAGTTTTGATTTCAGCCTTGTCCAAAGCTTCAACTACTATATCAACATCTTTGAACAATGTTTCCATTGAGCCTTTCTCAAGTTTTTGATTAAAAACTTGGAGTTCTACATTCGGATTAATCCTTTGGATGTTTTCTTTTAAAACCTCGGTTTTAAGTTTTCCTATTTGGTCTAAAAAATAGTATTGACGATTTAGATTACTTTTTTCGATTTTGTCAAAATCTACTAGAACAAGTTTACCTATTCCTTCCCTTGCTAAAGCTACTGCTACGTTGGATCCAAGTCCTCCTAAACCGGCGATGCCTACACTAATCTGCTTTAATTTTTGTTTCAAAACCCGATTTTTTTGTTTTTTATCTTTTTTTACCATTTTTCCCAGTATTTCATATCTGTAGTGGGTGATTTTTCACCGTCTTCATAGTTTCCACCCCATTCGTTTAAACCTGCTTTTTCGTCTTCATCGATTTTTTGCTGTAGCATCTCCATCATTTCTGGGTCATCAAAGCCTAGTTGTTTCATTTTTTGTGGTGTTGGCACGCCGTTAGGTGTCCAACCACGGCGATAGTATACTGCATCAGTAAGCTTTTGATATTGATCTTGACGGTAGTCATATAGAAGCTTAATTTTTTCATTTATGTTTAGTTTTTCGACTTCGTCTTCTGCTAAATCAAGATTTTCAACTAGTTTTTTGTCATATCTCTCTTCTCTAGAGTTGTATTCCATCTCTGTAACTGGCCCCATAGCTCGGTATGGTATCCAGTCGTCTTTTCTTCTTCCTCGCCCTAGCCATACGTTCATCGCTCGTTGCCAGTTGTAGCATCGTTCGCTCTGCAAAATTAGTTCTTCTCGATCTACATTCCAGCCTGTTACCGCGTTTTGAAACTCTACATAGTTTTGTACGTGACCAGGTATTTTTTCTGGTTCATCCGTCTGAGCGTTGTCTGGCGGCTCTATATCATTCCAAGGTAGTTTACAAAGACCGTTAAGACCGAACCAGGTACGCCACATTGGGAACCAATGTAATGCCTCTGCTTTGTCTTTAAAGGTAGGTATCTGTTGATTCACGAGGTCTATAAATATCAACCAGGCTTCGTCATGCTGAGGTCCTTTTAACGTTAGACCATATCCGCCTTGTTGAGCAAGTGATTCTTTGGTGACATATTCTGAAAACTCTAACCCTTTACTCTCCATACCAGCATCTTCAATGTATTCTTTTTCACCCCATCCTTTTTCTATAAGCCAATCTTTGACACGTCGGATTCCTTTAGCTGCAACGTTTACAAATTCTCCTTCTGCTCCAGATGCTGTCCTATGCATTAGTTCCAATACTGCTTCAGCGTTACCAAAACATAGCTCTAATCCATCGCAGCGTTCTTTATTCAAAACTTCGTTTTCATACATCTCCATATAAAACGCTATTGCTGTACCTGTAGAAATTGTGTCGAGACCGTACGTGTCACAGTAAAAGTTGAACTCAAGAATCCAGAGTGGATCCCAGATACTCATATTGGCACCAGCCGCAACAGTCTCATATTCTGGTCCATCAACCGTTACTTTATCTCCTTTATATGGACCGGTTTTTACTTCAAAAGCATCTACGGTTTTTGCACATGCTAGACTGCATCCATGCCAGCATCCATCTGGTATAACCTGAGTAAAAAGTTTGTAAAACTGATCAGGATATAGGTTATATGCTTTGGGGAAACTACCGAAACGGTAGTTCTCGCAGGGTAATAAATCGTAGTCATCCATAATGTTTACCAGATGACTCGTTCCCACAGTACGCATGTTACATTGACTACGGTCATATTCACGGATTTCTTTATGGATTTTTGTCCCTATTTCAGCGAGTCTATGAGGATCAGCAGGATTGTTAGCTGTACCATCAACATCTTCTACTTTAGCTACTACTGCCTTGATGTTTTTGTCACGGAGAACTGTTCCTAGTCCTCCTCGCCCTGCTTGTTTCATACGAGGGACTTTACGACGCATATCATAGAAAGAAAAATTCATACAACCCCAATAGCTGTTTTCAGAGCCTTCACCAGCTGAGACAACAGAAATCTTCTGACGTGCTTTTTCACTATCTTCTGATGCATACATATATGTTAGTTGCCCTGCAAGAAGATGAGAGTTGTTTTCTTCCCCAGGGGCAGTTTCTATTTTTATTTCCCCTTTTTCACCATCGATAACTATCACTACATCTTCTTCTGCTTTACCCTGTATCTCCAATGCGTCGAAACCAGTGAATTTTAGAAAAGGACCAAAAAATCCGCCGACATTGCTATCACATATAATATCAGTAGAGGGTGAAACCGTTAAACATAGTGATTTCCCTGCACCTGGAAATTGAGTAACTCCACATAACGGCCCAGTAGTAATTACTAGTTCGTTTTCCTCACTGTCCCACCGAGTAGTAGGTTCTATAGAATCCCACATGAGTTTTAAACCAAAACCACGCCCTCCTGTAAATTTTTTCTTCATATCTTCAGTTACTTTTTTCTCTTTGATTTCACCAGTAGAGAGATTTATATACAATGTGCGATTGGTATACCCTTTTTCTATCTCTCCTTTTTGATAACTATACTGATGTAGCTGTTTGTGTTTTGATCTAAGTTTTTCGATATCCCACTCATGTCTGGTGTTCCCCGCTTCATATTCTTCAATTGGAATTTGACCTTGAACCATAATTTAGTCTCCAAATTTATGATAAACTACTTCTTTAACTTCATCTATTTTTTTGTCAACAAGCTCGAGTGCATCCTGTGGACATGCACGTACACATGCTCCACATGATATACATTTAAAAGGCTCTATACGTACCTCCGTTTTCCTCATGGATCCAATAGGACAGAAACCAACGCACATCTGACAGCCTACACATTTTTCTTCATCCAGCCATACAACACCGTTTTTTTTGCGGTACAACGCTCCAACGGGACATATGTCTATACATAGCCCTCGTTGATCACAGACACTCATCTCATAGCCGCCAGCTTCTTTTTCTGTTATCCTTATAGCAGATTTGTCTCCACCCTCCTCTGTTTTAAAATGGATTTGAGAGCAGGCTTTCTCACATTCTCGGCAGCCTATACATTTTTCTGGATGAAACTTTAAAACTTTCACAGTATTTTTTTCTTCTTGTTTTTTCATTAGTTTCCTCCCAAAAATTACAAAAACATTTTTTTATGCAGCAACTAAAAACCAGCTGGTTAACACTGTTATCCAACAGATAGCCGAAACAGAAAGCGTAGTTGGATAATAAACTCTATCTTTTATCGTAATATCAAGTTTTTTCACTGAGAGAGCTACTGGAGCTGTAACTCCTCCTATTAATGCAACTGGAAGACCCTTAGAAAGTATGTTAGGGATGAAAGATATTAGATTACTTAGATAAAAACCACCGTAGGTTAAAGGTGTTAAAAACTGAGTTACAATATAGCCTCCAACATATATACAGAAGGCAGCTGTTATACCTAAACTAGCTTTGGATGTCAAATTTAAATCCGACAAGTCAAAAGAAGTTTTCGATATCAATATTTCAAATATCATGCCTTCCGCAGCTATAGCTATAGCTGAACATATCGAGCATCCAATCCATGGGTTGAAAAAGGATAGTCCTCCGGCAACCATTCCGATTCCAGTCTGAGCTCCAGGTTTTCTATACAAAATCCGGCTGAGTATAAGCAAAGGAATTGCAAAAACACCAGTCATAAGCATCCCATAAGGTAGTTCAGCAGTTTTTAAAGCTGAACCTATAATGCTTTCTGAAAAACCCCACAGAGAGCCAAATAAAATTATACCTGCTAAAACCTTTTTATTATCATTCTTCATCATCTTGTTTTATTCCACCTCTATTTCAACTACATTTCGAATCCAAAAAGAATGAGCAAGATTCGGAAAATAAACACGCATATCTTCTTTTGATAAAACCCCGTTTTTCATGTTTTTCCATTCAACTGTTTGTTGATAGGAGTCACTTGCTTTTATTATATATTTATGACAACCTGGACAGTTTACACCTGTATATTTGATTACTTCATCCAAAGGTATCCCTGTTTTATTTCCATCATCCGTCTTTATAGTTTCTTGTTTTATCTTCGAAAAAATTTCATCTACATTATATTCTTCTTTGTTGATAGTTATAGTTTCACTGTTGTTTCCATCTGAGCTCTGCGTTGCATGCACATAGACAGTAGAGAGAGTCCCAATTAGTAGTACCGTGATCGCTAAAATCGGTAGAATCTTTTCTTTCCTCATAACTAACAACGGCAACAGATATTATCCAAGTCTATTTAAAAATTATTGTATCTTTTTAACCGAATATAACAATCAGAACATTTTTATTTAGAGAAAAAATAATCCAGATTCAAAAAAAGTTTGTGGGTGAAGTTATTTCTTGGAAGTAAAATGTGATAAATGCGGTAAAAAATACAAAGAAATGTTTGACACCATCGTCAGATGTGATTATCTAGAGCCAGGTAAGGGAAAACCATACGAATGGCATCTCTGTATGGATTGCAGAAAAAAACTTGTTAAATGGTTTGAATAAAAAAATTCTTTTTTT
>JAZKSG010000014.1:0-30218 GCA_036626215.1 Thermoplasmatota archaeon | reverse complement strand
GGGTTGAATTATTAGAGCTAAATTTAGCGAAGGAAGTAAAAGAAGCTCAAAAAAATGTAAAAGAGAGGATTTTACCTGAGACAATCAAGGGAGTTATCGGTACTCTTTCTAGACATAAAACACCTGAAGCTTTGGAGAAAGGCATACTACGGGCTAAACATGGTTTATCAGTATTTAAAGATGGAACTATCAGATTCGATATGACCGATGCCCCTCTAACCCATTTTCGACCAAAAGAGATAGGGATAACTGTTGAAAGACTTAAAAAATTGGGTTACAACAAAGACATATTTGGTAAACAATTGGAAAAACCGGATCAACTCTGTGAGTTGAAAGCCCAGGATGTAATTATTTCTAAATCATGTGCAGAATATTTTCTAAAAGTTACAAAGTTTATAGATGATCTACTGGTGAAGTTTTACAATTTAAAACGTTTCTACAATATTAAAAAACTAGAGGATTTAACTGGTCATCTTGTAGCAGGGTTAGCTCCACATACATCAGCTGGCGCCATGGGACGAATCATTGGTTTTACTAAAGCACAAGTCTGCTTTTCACATCCGTATTATCATGCAGCAAAAAGAAGAAATGCAGATGGGGACGAAGATGGATTAATGCTTTTGATGGATGCTCTGTTGAATTTTTCAAATGCATATATCCCAGATAAACGCGGCGGTAAGATGGATCTACCCTTGATTCTTACCACCCGTATTGATCCTGCTGAGGTAGATAAAGAGGCACATAACGTTGATACTCTCGCTCGTTATCCTCTTGATTTTTATGAAGCTACGCTTCGTCATGAACATCCAAAGGAGTGGGAGGAAAATATGGGGTTGGTAGCTGACCGTATAGGTAGCGAACTACAGTTTGAAAAATTTGATTTTACTCATGACACAGATGATATCTCAGAAGGGCCAAAGGTTTCTCGTTATAAGTCTCTTAAGAGTATGACTGATAAGATGGATGCTCAGCTGCGTTTAGCCGCTTTGATACAAGCGGTTGATACTCCTGATGTAGCTTATAAAGTGATTCAACGTCATTTCCTGCCGGACATCCTTGGTAATTTTAGAGCTTTTAGTAAACAATCTGTTCGTTGCGCAAAATGTAACATCAATTATCGTCGTATGCCTCTTAAAGGAGTCTGCGAGAAATGTGGTGGAAAGTTGACTTTGACTGTCCATGAGAAATCTGTTCGTAAATATCTTGATATATCTAAAGAGGTAGCTGCTCGTTATAATATTCCAGCTTATGCTAATCAAAGGATAAATCTAGTGGAGAAATCTATTAATTCTTTGTTCGAAAGCGATAAAGTCCGTACTACTAAGCTAGATGATTTTTTCTAAAAAAAAATTAAACCCATTTTTTGAAAAAGTAAAAAGGTTCTTCAACTTTTTTTTGCATAATGTTCATATAGCTATAGTTTATTGTAGTTATTTGCCGAGATAGATTAAAGGAGTTGTTTTATTATGGAGGAGATATTTCAAAAAACCAGTAGAAAAACCTGGTATCGTTGGTCTTTTTATATTAACATAGTTTTGTTTTTCCTGGTTGGTTTCTTTATCTACTTGTTAGTTAAGGATTCTATCGCCGTTGGTGCTGATGTCGCTGGTAGCCATTGGCTATATGTAGCTCGAGATGTAGCGTTTCTAACTATAGCGTTATCGTTGATATTTTTCCAGTTTTTCAGAAATTTGCTGATAATCATGCGTAGATCGCTTTAGAAAAGTTTTTTAAACATCTCTTCTTTTTTAGGAAAAAAATGTTTTGGCGATAGGTGTAGAATAGACCGGGGAGACAGGCGTCCCCTGTAACCAGAAATCGTCTATATGCTGGGGTTAAAAACAAAGAGGCGGTGTAACAAGTCTCTGTTGAACCATCTTTGCCGACGATGAGACCCTGTCCTTCGGGATTGGAGGTGATAGATTGTGTAACTGGAGGGTTACATGTCTATCTTAGTTGCGGAAATCGGGTCAGGCACGGAAGTGAGCAGCCTAACCGCAAACTGCCAATGCTCGAAGGGTTAACGGGGTCGAGAAGGCAGATGGATCTCAACGGAGGCCCCGTGCATCCACTCTGCGTATGTCTACACCCGCTAAAAAAAGTTTTATTAAACATATATTGTATTCACTTTACTACGATTTTGTTTAATCTCTTTCGAAATAAGGTCTTTTTGAAGATCTTGGGGGAGTAAAAGTTTATGGTTAAAATGTTAAAAGACGAGAGCCTGGTATCGCGTTGGCAGAATTTTTTCGAAGATCATTGTAAATCTGAAATTGAAACTGTTGCCCTTGAATACCCTGAAAAACGTAGTATTTATATTGATTATTGGAAGGTAGACAAGGTTGATCATGAATTAGCTGAGTTGTTGGTTGAACAACCATATAAAGCTTTTTTTAACGCTGAGGGTGCTTTGAAGAATATTGATGCAGCTACTGAGGAGAAACTTGATCTGCATTTTCGAGTTGTTAATCTACCTGATACAAATCGGGTTCTTATTCGAAATATTCGTTCTAACCATCTTGGTAAAATGATGGCCGTTGAAGGTTTGGTGAAGAAAAGGACTGAGGTGAGACCTAAGCTTAAGGTTGGAGCTTTTCATTGTCAGAAATGTGGTGCTATAATAAAGGTTAAACAAGAGGAAGATATTGTTAATGAGCCATCTGAGTGTTTTGAAGATCAGGGTGGCTGCGGCAGAGTAAGTAGTTTCAAACTTCTTCCAAGTTTATCAGAGTTTATCGATTCACAAAAGATTGAGATTCAAGAAAACCCTGAAGGGTTACGAGGTGGAGCTCAACCTGAACGGATCAGTGTTTTTTTAGAGGATGATCTGGTAGGTGAAATTGCTCCTGGTGATCGAGTGGTAGCTAATGGAATTCTTCATTCTAAGCAGAGGAGACGAGGAACCTATCGTTTAACGGCTTTTAATAAAACTATGAATGCGATAAGTATCGAAAGTCAAGAATTAGCTTTTGAAGAAGTAGAGATGGATGAGGAAGATGAAGAAGAGATTCTAGAGGCGAGTAAAGATCCTGATATTTTTAAAAAGATGAAGAAGAGTATTGCTCCAACGATTTATGGTATGGATGTAGAGAAAGAAGCGATGATATTGCAGTTGTTTGGTGGTTTAGCTAAGGAGATGCCTGATGGTACACGTATACGAGGGGACATACATGCGTTGTTAGTCGGTGATCCGGGTACTGCTAAATCTCAGATTCTTACATATATGTCTAAGCTTGCTCCTCGTAGCGTTTATGCTTCAGGTAAAGCTTCATCGGCAGCTGGTTTAACCGCGGCAGCTGTAAGAGATGAATTTGGTGAAGGACAGTGGACTCTTGAGGCAGGAGCATTGGTACAAGCTGATATGGGTCTTTCTTGTATTGATGAGATAGATAAGATGAGTGACCAGGATCGTAGTAGTCTTCATCAAGCTATGGAGCAACAGGAGATTAGTGTAGCTAAAGCAGGGATAAGTGCTACTTTGAAATCACGTTGTGCTCTGCTGGCAGCTGCTAACCCTAAACTTGGTCGTTTCGATGAGTTTATGCCTATAGCTGAGCAGATTAATATGCCTCCTGCTTTGCTTTCTCGTTTCGACTTGATATTTAGTATAATTGATAAACCCGATAGAACGCGTGATTCAGATATGGCTACACATATTTTACGTTCTCATAAAGCAGGTGAAGTCAGTGAAAACATTTCTCATTCTAAAAAAAGTAAGTTTACTAAGAAAGATAAAGATGGGTTGATGGGAGAGGTTTTACCTGTTTTTGAACCTGAGTTTCTACGGAAATATGTAGCTTATGCTAAACGTTATGTTTTTCCAGTTATGACTGATGAGGCTTTGGAGATTCTGAAGAATTATTATGTTGATTTCAGGAGTACTTCTGAAGAATCTGTTACTTTTACTCCACGTCAACTGGAGGCTTTTGTTAGACTTGCTGAAGCAAGTGCCAAAGTTCGTTTGAATGAGGTAGTTGAACCTAAAGATGCTAAGAGAGCGATTTATATTATTGATCAATATCTACGTCGTGTAGGTATGGATCGAGAAACTGGTGAATTCGATATAGACATTATCGCTACTGGTATTAGTCACTCTCAACATGACAGGATGCGTAACATTATAGACATTATTAAACGTCTATGTAATGAATCTAAAGAGGGGAATGCCTCTCGTGGGGATATCGTACGTGAAGCAGAGATGGAGGGCTATGAGACTAGTAAAGTCGAGAAAACGTTGGACAGATTGAAACGTAACGGTCAGATATATGAACCTGTGCATGGAAAATACAGAATCACTGAATATTAAAAACCCAATTTACATATACTAAGATATATCTTTCAATATATATATATACCATTTTAGCTATGCGGGACATACTAAAAACTATAGTTTAGGCGACGACAGTTTATTCAAAGCTTTCTTTGTATTCTCCCTGTTTTCCTCACCGATTTCATCAACAATAAACTCTAAAAAATTATTTTTGATTTCATTCCAATTTAAATTAGTTACACCAAAATCAAACTTTTCTTTTTTACGTCCTTTTTTATACAAAGAAGGCATCATTTTATTTTCATCGCTATTATCCATATGCATAAGATAGTTTTTACTCAAAAGACCTTTCTCCAATAGATATATTTCAAATTTTCTATTGAAATATTTATAGCCGCTATCTCTATCATGATATCTGTATTCAAGCATATAGTTTTTATTAATTGGTATTGTTCCTTTATCCATGGTGCATCCTCACCTTGCTTTGATTGGTAAACAGATTTTTTTTTATAATTGTTTCTCTTCCATTTTTAAAAGAATTAAAAAGAAATGAAAAAAAATGGTTCTAGATGATTTACTCTAGATAGTAACCCGCTGGATTAGGTTCTGGTTTAAGACCTTTTCTCTCCCTGATCTGCGGTACAACTTTTTTCTGCAAGTTTTTCGGCATAGGTTCAAAACCAGCGTTTTCTGTATTCCAAAGTACTCTTCCACCAGTTGCAGATCTTATCGAAGAAGCGAAACCAAACATCTCTGAAACCGGTGCTTTAGCATCTATGTTAACCATATCCTTCTCTGTTGTCATATTTTTCACAGTTGCTCGCCTCTGATTAAGTTCACGACTTGCATCACCCATTAAGTCCTGTGGAGTACTTATGAAAACTTTCTGCATTGGTTCAAGTATAACTGGATCTGAAGCCATAATCGCCCCATATATAGCGTTTCTAACAGCAGGTATAACCTGAGCTGGACCACGATGTATAGCGTCTTCATGTAGCTTAGCATCATGGAGTTTAATCAATAACCCTCGGCAGGGTTCATTAGCTATTGGACCACTCTTCATTACTTCCTCAAATGCCTCTTTAACTAGTTCTCGGGTTTCAAAAAGATGTTGGATACCTTTGGTTACATCAGTAATTATATTTAGCTCTTTTATACTGAATACTCCTTTAGCAGTTGTTTTATCCATACCCATCTCCTGTAAAGTTTTAGCTACCTCTTTTTTATATTTTTTAACGTTCGCTGGGATAGTGTTATCATATATCGCTTCCTGTATTTCCTCCGACAAAGGCTCAACAGTAATATAGAAACGGTTATGCTTGTTAGGCGATTTCCCTTCGAAAGGCTGAGGAGTTTTTCCCCTTACAGATTCACGGTAGACAACAATAGGTTGAGAAGTAACAATATCTACACCGTACTCGTTTCTTATACGGTGTTCAGTAATTTCTAAATGAAGTTCACCCATACCACTCATCAAGTTCTCACCAGTTTCCTCATTGATCTCCACTTGTATACTAGGATCAGCTTTAGAAACAGTACGTAACACCTCAATAAGTTTAGGGAGATCCTTGGTGTGTTTAGCCTCTACCGCCACGGTAACCACTGGCTCTGAAACGTGAACTATTTTCTCAAACGGCTCCATTTCTTCTTCTGAGCTTACCGTACTACCAGCGATAGCGTCTTTTATACCAGTTACCGCTGCTACATTCCCCGCAGATACATGATCTACAGGTATACGATCTGCTCCAACCATCAAATTAACTTGTTGAATACGGTTAGGACGAGGCATACCTGCTACATAAACCTGCTGACTCTGTTCAAGTTTACCACTATAGACACGACCAACAGCTACTTCACCAGCATGAGGATCCATCACGATTTTAGTAACCATAAAAGCTAAAGGACCATTCTCATCAGCTTCTACCATACCCTTACCGACTTTGCTTTCCTCGTCGCCTCTCCAAATATTTGGAATACGATATTTCTGGGCTATATCTGGAGAAGGCATATGATCCACCACCATATCTAGAATTACTTTATGAATAGGTGACTTTTTTGCCAACGTCTTCTGGTCATCATTATGACAGTATTCATAAATATCTTTGAAACTAAGACCGCTTTTTTCCATAAAAGGAACAGAAATTGCCCAGTTGTAATAGGCGCTTCCAAAAGCTACACTGCCATCTTTAGGTGTAACCTTCCATTCCCCTTCAAATTCTTCAGGAACCATTTTCCCTACGAGCTCATTAAACTTCCTGATTATCTCTTTAAAACGTTCCTGCATTTCTTCCTGAGAAACCTGCAACTCATTGATTAGACGGTCAACCTTATTTATAAACAAAATTGGTTTCACTTTTTCACGTAAAGCCTGCCTTATAACTGTTTCAGTCTGAGGCATAGCTCCTTCTACAGCACAAACTACTACTACTGCTCCATCAACAGCACGCATAGCACGTGTAACGTCGCCACCAAAATCAACATGTCCGGGTGTATCAAGCAAGTTAATCAGATATTCTTTATCTTCGAACTCGTGTACCATAGATGCTGATGCAGTATCTATAGTAATACCTCGCTCTGCTTCTTGTTCATCAAAATCAAGAGCAAGTTGTTTACCAGCGAGTTCCTCACTCATCATACCTGCTCCAGCTAGTAGATTATCAGAAAGCGTGGTTTTACCGTGATCTATATGAGCAGCTATACCAATATTACGAATTTGATCTAGTTTATTCATCAAATGTTTTGCTTTTTTGATGTTATCTTCTTTTTTTCCCATAGTTACTATTCACCTAAACTTCTATCAATTTAACAATAAATACTCCAATTTCTTTAGACTAAATAATTTTACAACAGATAAATAAACTTTTATAAGTTTATATTTCAACTGTTTACATATAGTTTAACGTGCTGATTTAGCTACACGTTCAATATCGTTTTTCTTATTCACCGCATATGAAGATAAATCGTTTTTACTGGCTTTTATAAGCTCATCAGCAAGACATTTCTCCACACTTTTTTTGTTATCATAACTACCTTCAACAGTAGCCATAGCTAAATTCCGGATAGCTATATCTACCCGTCTAAGAGGAGATACATCTACTGCTTTAGGTACAGAAATTCCTCCAAAACGAAGGCGGGTAGCTTCTTCTTTAGGAGCAGAATTATGTATAGCATCAATCAAAACCTGCATAGGATTAGTTTTAGTTTTTTTATCTACTATTTCAAAGGCTTCTCTTACTACTTTGTAAGCTTTGGTTTTTTTTCCGTTGTATTTCTCTGTCCTCATTATATTGTTGATTAAACGCTCTATGATAGGATATTTTGCTTTACCGAAGACTCTATTGGCATGTACACCACCTACAAAAATATTGTGTACATCCAAGTTCATATATTTTTCAAGGCCAGAATCATATACTTTTAATTCATCCATATCATATTTAGCAAGCACCGGAAAGAAATCAACCTTATCGCCTATATCTTTGTCTTTGTTTTTTTCTGCCATATTTATCGTCTCATTGCTTTCTCTACTTTTCCTCTTACCATTTCTTCAAGTGAAATATCGTTAACCTTTATAACTTTGTATCTTACACCAGGGATATCTCCATAACTACGACCCATACGACCACCGATTCCCTCTACCATTACTTCATCATGTTCATCTATAAAGGTTATAGCTCTATCACCAGGAGCAAAAGCAGTGATCTGACGGCCGTTTTTTATAAGCTGAACTTTTACACATTTACGAATAGCGCTGTTAGGCTGTTTAGCTTCGATACCAACTTTTTCTATAACGATACCTCTACCTTGCGCTGCGCCTTCTAATGGATCAGATTTTTCTTTGAGATGGAGTACACGTTTCTTATAGTGTCGATCGCTCCAACGTTGCTTTTGTCTATCTTTTTTGAGTTTTCTTGCTGCGTTTATTCCTTTTCCCACTTTTTATTCACCCTGGTTTTTATGGTTAGATAAAGGGTAAGGCTGTATGCGCTTTTAATATTTAAATGCTTATGGTCAACCTTTTCAGATATAACATAAATACAGCCTCTGTCTTTGATAAATTCCAACATCTTTTTTAAGGGAGGGAGCTCTTAAAGTTTTCCCTTATTTTATCAAAAAAATTATGTTTTTTAAAGTTGAAGTGTTCTACAACCCTCCTCATTATCAACGTATAGTTTCTTTCTCTCTATAATTTGATATTCTTCAATCTCTTGAAAACTATTTTCAGTTACTTCTAATCTTTTGTCGTATCTAACTCTTAGATTGGTTAGAAAAAAATTTAATGAGTGATTTGATCCGTCATCTTTATACAGCCTAAGATGACGGGCTGTTTCTACTCCAAAATTCTGTTGGATTTGAGCCTGGATATCATTAGATTTTCCGGCACATTCAACAGGGATCCAACCGTTATAACCAAGTTGATTTCCAACATAGATTTCCACCCAAGCATGACCAGTAGCAGAGGTATTGTTATCTATTTGTTCAACTGAAAAGCCGCTGATGAAGCGTGCTGGTATACCTATAGATCGGCATAGGGAGATATATAAAAATGAGAGGTCGTCACAATCACCTGTCTTCTTTTTAAGGGTTTCATAGGAGGTTTGAACCGAAAAAGAGGTGTTATGTGGCTGGTATTTTGTGTTTGTTTTAAGCCATATAAACAACTGTTTAGCTAGCTGAAAAGAATTGTCGGTTTTACTCTCATTTTTTATACTATTTGAAATATTTTTTATCTCTGGTAGATCTGGGTTTATATAACTGATGTTATCATGCGTTTGACTATGGCAGTATTGTTCCAAAATCTCTGGTTTTTGTTTTTTTATTTGTGTAAGAGTTAAAGCATCTGTTCCTCTCAAATCCGAAACCATAAATGTTTCTGATTCGATGTAGGCTTCTAATCCAAGTGTATATTTGTTTGAGTCGTAACCACTTATATTCCAACTTTTTATTTGGTTGAAAGTACTAACAGTTTTGTTTTCATAATTTTCATTGAAATAAACAATTGGTTTATAAGACCCTTTTAAAGTCTCAGGTAGATTTAAGTTGTATCTTATGTTATATTCACCGGTTCCATTTAACTGGATCCTACATCCATAGCTTATATAATAAGAGATTTTTGTAGGTGAAGCCCCATAGGTTATAATGTTTTTATCTTTATGATCGCTGCTTGTATAGAAATCCATGTCGATGCATCCTGGAGTTAAAGCAAGCAAAGATAGAAGTATAGCGATAAGTAACAAACTTTTTTTGTTAACCATTTTTTACGCCTTGTAAAGGTGTAACAAGTTTCACAAATTTTTTATTTTCTGTTAAAAAGACCTTTTTTGGATTCTTGTTTCAATTTAGTGCGATGTTGACATCCTTTGTTCATAGGACATTTCATACAATGCGGGTTTTCTTTATGACAGAAGTTTCTACCTAGTTTAGCGAGTGATTCAAGATATTTATAGACGTTTTCATTCATCTTTTTAGCTTCTTTAGATAGTTTATCTATAGCTTCATCAGGATCATCAGTAGATATCCATCCTAAACGATTAGCGACACGTGCCACGTTTATAGCTTTTTCAGTTACCTTATTACTTTTGCTAGCTGATTTTTGTTGAGAAGAGGTAGTTTTTTTAGATGGTTCTGGTGTAGGAGTTTTAGATATATTAGGTGTTTTACGTCTCCCACTTTTGGATATACCAACTGATTTACCACCATGTTGAGTTTCACGGGTTCGAATCTCTGCCATCACAGGTTGTTGAAGAGTAGTACCAGATACCAAAGCAACCCCTATAGGGAGACGTTGTATTTCTTTAGAAGTTTTAGTGGTTAAACCTTCCACAGACTGAATAATAGCTTTAAGATCATTAGGATTAGTTACTTTCAAAATCATATGGGTGTTACACTGAGAGATTACATTTTTATCTACTTTTGCAGGTCGTTGGCTAACAACACATAAACCCATACCAAATTTTCTACCCTCTGAAGCTACTGTCCTCAGCATACCAGACGAAACAGAGTTGCCATATCCTCTCTCAGGACAGTAATTATGAGCCTCTTCGACAACCATAAGGAAAGGAGGAACTTTACCTGATTTTCTTTTACCAAACAACTCCTGAGTTAAACGTGCAACTACCACACTCTGCACATCTGGGGGGACGCCTTTCATGTTTATAACAGAACATTTACCTTTTTTAACAATATCTTCAGGATCTGTAGGAGTTTCCGAAAAAATGTTGAAAGAATCCAAAGACTCTAAAGATGCTATTACATTCCATCGGGCATTACTTTTACTGCGACTAACTGCATCAATTATATCCTGAATAGTATATACATTTTTATATTCCTTTACCTCTTTAATAGCTTGATATAAAACCCCTTTCTGAGGACCTGTAAGTTTAGATGGAAGCAGATCTATTATATCCCCTGCTTCAAGATTTACACCATTTAAAGTCAAATGCTCAACATTTTTATTACTTCCAACCGGAGAAAACTCTTTTATCTGACTGGAATAAGAATTCTTTTTTACTCCAAACCGATCCATATTTTTCTGTTCTTTTTTATCTTTATTAGGTTTAGTGAGACCAATATATTCACCATGCGTATCTATAATCACCAGTGGAACTTTATGTTTCATCAATTCTTCAACCAAAACTCCGCAGGCATAGCTTTTACCTCCACCAGTTTTAGCTAATATACATACATGTTTTTGAACTAAAGAATCAATGTTAAGATAAATTGGTACATTATGACCTTTCAACAAACCAACGTATGCGCCATTTTCTTTAGATGAAGTTAAACCCAACACATTTTTTATTAAATCCTCATCTGCTTTTTTGATAGCGCTACCTGCATTAAAAGGAGTACGAGGAGCCTGAAGTAAACCTTTTTTATCACGATAACCGATGACATCCACCATAGCAGAAACTTTGGTTTTAACATCTGGTCTATCATTGTTAACCATCATAGTTGAGGCATCCTCAAAATCAAGATCAGAATGTTGTTTAATGTCTAACACCTGAGCAAGAACTTTTCCCTCCTTATGCGGAGCAGTAACATAATCAAATTTTTTAACATCACGATTAACAGCAAAGTTAAACTCTGTAGAACCTACATTACCATAAATGTAGCCTACAACATTCTTATTCTGTTGGTTTTCTTGTTGCATCACTAATATGTCCCCTCAAAACACTCCACGAGTAATAACAAAATATGGTTTTAAGGTTTTTGTAATTTTTCACTGAGTTGTGCAGGTAAACCTGCAAGTACCTCCAAAGCATCAATTTCCATGAAATGCAGATCTCCTGGAACCACTAAAGTATGAAGAGGAGAGCCAAAATCCATCTTTTGTAAATTTTTCAAAGCATCTGCTCTAACCATAGGTTCATCTGAACCAGCTCTTGCAACGACACACAAAACGGAATCAGGCTCTATCAAACCTTTTTTCTCTTTCTCCTCCATCCTTAGTAAAAGATCTAACGCTTCATCTGCAGTCATAAATTTTTGTTTATCAGCCTGTATATCTAAAAGAACAAGAGTATGCAGATCCATCTCCTTGTTTTTACTGATAACTTTGTATGGACTCATCGGAAAATAGTTTTTTTGAGGATAAACTAGAGTAGTGGATCTACCAAATTTGTAGTTTTGCAGCCCTAATAAACCAGGGACAGCCGTTTCAATACTACTCCCATGAATAACCTTTGTTTCAATGTCTTTTTTAATAGCTCTTATATGTAGATCTACATGGGTGGTAGCAGTCATTGAATCACCAGCGGTTAAAAAAGCAATATTTTTATTTTCAGCATCCTCGATAATTTTTTTTCCATCCTCTACCTCTTCTCTGTCTAAAACATTTATTTTTTTATTGATAGTATGGACAATCTTTTCGAAATTTGTGCCCATAAGTTTTGCTGTATAAAACTCTGCATAAACTTTATCAGATTTTTTGATTTCCTCTAAAGCCTTCAAAGATATATCTTTTTCATCGTAGAGACCAAGACCTATAAACGTTATCTTTCCGCTTGTCATGTTTAAAAGTCTATTAGTATTTCTTTTAATAAAGTATTGTACAAAGAAAAAGAATTTTTGTTTTACAAGGTATTTTAAATAATGGTGATTAATTACAACTCAAGATATGATTCCAGCAGGTTTAGAAATTTTAACAGTTCCCTCTTTTATCTTGGGAATACTTTTCTTGTACAAAGGATCGGATATCTTGGTTGATGGAACCGCTAAAACCGCTGCGCAGCTTGGTGTTTCAGCTTTAATAATATCTGTTATAATAGTAGCCTTTGGAACTTCAGCGCCAGAGTTTGCAATATCTGTTGGAGCTGCTGCTCAGAACCATGGAGATATATCTGTTGGAAATATAATAGGTTCATGCATAGCGAATTTATTATTGGTTTTAGGAGCTAGCGCAATCATAAAACCTATACCAATAAATAAGAGCACTATAAGGAGAGAAATGCCGATAATGATTATAGTGACAATACTCCTATTGTTCTTTTCCTACTTTGCTTTACTAGACCGATATCATGTAATAGGTGGACTATTGTTTTTGTTTTTATTTGTAATCTTCATCTTGTTTTTCTTGAGAATCGCAAAAAAAGAAAAACTGCCTAAAGTAGAATATAACAAGGGAGAACTTCAGAAAAACGTTGTTTTTATAATACTAGGTATTGCAGGAGTGATTGCAGGTGCTCAGCTACTGATAGAGTCTTCGGTTACTATTGCAAGGTTTTTTGGTCTATCTGAAATAATCATTGCATTATCTATGGTAGCTATCGGTACTTCACTTCCAGAGTTAGTTGTATCAGTTGTAGCATCCTATAAAGATGAAGCAGATATTGCTGTGGGGAACGTTATCGGCTCTAACATATTCAACATTTTTTTAGTGTTAGGGGCTGCTGCATTACTTATACCTTTGAATGTAGCTGCTTCATTCGATTATCTTTTAATACTTTTAGGTGTAACATTGATTATGTTTCCAATTGTTTATACAGGAAATGTTATTTCAAGGAAAGAGGGAGTTTTTATGCTTTTATTTTATGTTGTTTTTATTTGGTATACGTTTTTTGGCTACACCATTATTTAAAGATGAAATAAAAAAATTTTAATAACAATTTTTTGAAATATCAAACCATATAAATAGGTAAAACGGTATTTGCCAAGAGTCCAGAATGAAAAAAGAAATAAATCTAAAAAAAGATGTTTTACCTGTCTTTTTGATGGGAGGATTGTTTGTTCTAATACAGGGGATCGCCTTATTCTTAGTTACCCCTTTTAGGTCAGCTGGTATGCAGGCCTTTGAAAATCCTGACAACCCGATTAACATCGTTTATATTCTTGTTATAATGCTTGTTTTTACTTTAGCTGTATTAGCTATCGCTAAGTTTTGGAAGAAAAATGTTATCCAACTTTTTATACTAGCCGCCATAGGTTATACTTCAGCATACGTTTTTTATCCCCTGTTAGGGATAGCTTTTTCAGATTTTCCAACTTGGTTTCTTTATCATAATGACAATCTACTTTTTACCCTATCTATACCAGACGTTTTATCTATATTTCTTGCAGTTATACTAGTATATACTCTATATAAATATCCTGAATGGTATGTTATTGATTTTACTGGAGTTGTTGTTGGAGCTGGTGCAATAGCTATTTTTGGTATCTCACTAAGTGTTTTGTTAGTCTTGATCTTATTGATAGCGCTTGCCGTTTATGACGCTATCTCCGTTTACAAAACGAAACATATGGTTGATCTGGCAGATACAGTTATGGAATTGAAACTCCCAGTTTTACTTGTAGTACCTAAAATCCGTGATTATAGTCTCATCGAGGAGACTAAAAGTTTGAAGAAAAAAATTGAGGGAAAAGAGGAACGTGACGCTTTTTTTATTGGGCTTGGAGATATTGTTATGCCAGGGATATTGGTTGTAGCAGCATATGTCAATATCGCTAATGGTTTACCCATAGCTATCGGTACAATGAGTGGTACACTTGCAGGTTTCAGCGTGTTGATGACCTTTGTTATTAAGGGTAATCCACAGGCGGGTCTACCTTCTCTATGCGGAGGAGCAATACTTGGATATCTGATATCTAGTCTTTTGATATTCGGAGAGATCAAAGGACTTGTTTTACCATTCTAAAAAGAACTGTCAAAATTAAGTGGTTAATATTTCGTTTTAAAACCACATTTTTCACACCATACTTTCCGACCATGATGAACCAATGGGTTACCACATTGTGGACAATTTGATTTGTCTAAAAAATGTTCAAGCCATGCATCTCTAACATCAGAAACGCTTTCATTTTCTATCTGTTGTAACAATTTTTGTTGTTGAGGAGTTGTAGAAAGTTGTCTAAGATTTGAAAAATTGATTTCAGAAGGTGTAGTATCAGTCCGACTATCAAAATATATAGTTTCACCAGACTTATGATGAGTTTTTCCTCTGATCAGTAAAGCTGCCAATATCATCCCTCCAATGAGTCCACCAAAATGCGCGAAATGCGCTGTGTTGTCTTGTGCACCTGAAAAAAAGGTTAGAAATGTTTCAAAAGCAATAAAAATTATCACCGCAGTTATAACCCTAACTCTCCGGAGTATCATAAAAAAACCAATCGGTATAGGCATAACCACCTTATCTTGAGGAAAAGAAAAAGCAAAAGCACCCATTAAACCAAATATCGCTCCAGAAGCACCCACCACAGGCATAAAAGACCCAAGATTTAATGCAGAATGAACAACAGTTCCAAATACACCACTCAACAGATATATTATCAGAAATTTTTTCCATCCTACTCTCTGCTCAAAAGCCATACCTATAAAGAAAAACACTATCATATTCCCAAGGATGTGTAAAAAACCAGCGTGAACAAACATAGAGGTAAAAATAGTATATATCTTAGGTAGATATTCAAAGCTAAAATAGATTGGTCTAAAACCTAAATCATTTATGATAATCCCCCGAAAAAAAATGGATATCAAAAATACTAAAAAATTTGCCACCATCAATGAATAAGTAACCAACCATTTCTTAAGATAAGCAAGAAAGAGAGAAATAATCATGAGGCATATAGCTATGATAGACACTAGATGTAGTTGAAACATATTTACGTCCATTTTCTTTTTCTCCAGTCGTGTACAACAAAAAGAAATGTGATGGTAAATAAAACTATTATGTTAATAGTGTTGTTGTTTTTTTCAGCATCTACCTCAACATTTTTCAGCTGGATAAAACCTGAGTTCTCAAACTGTTTAGATAAAAATTCTTTGTTAAAATCTATATCGATCTTCCAATCATAGAAAAAGACATCTGAAAAATATTTAGCCACAGTTTTATTCCTAATGATTAAACCTGCCTCCCTGTTGTTCAAAACAGAATTACTATTCCAATTGACACTGCTTATAAGCACAGATTCGTTATCAACTATTACCCCTTTATTATGGATATTTCTAAAGTAAGACCAATTGGAATAAACAAATTTCACTTCTATTCCATGTTTCTCTAGATGCTGCTTAGTCAAAAGTGATTTTTCATTGGAACTTCTATAGACAGGGTTGTAGTTCAAAACCACTTTAACATCTACACCTCGGCGGGATTTATTTACCAGTTTACTGATAAAAGGATTTGCTTTTTCATCCCAGTTTAGATGGATATAGAGTTGTTCAACATAGATACTCTTTTCAGCTGAGTCGATAAAATCAGATATTGCTTGGTAGCTGTTATCAGGTGAAAAGAAAGAAGATACATTGAAGCATCCTTGGATTTCTCTGGATGAAAAAGAAGGAACATATTTTCCATATGAAAAAACATCCATCCGAGATGTTTGCTCTATCCCTCCAAAATCCATCTCTCGTATTGAAAACACATCACATCGATCTATATTGAAATCATCGTTAAACACGTTTAAATAAAAACCTGCTAACGTTTCATTTTTTATTATTACCCCCCATTCACGGTTTCCATAAACCGGGTTTTTCGGCACCCCATAAACCGCCCAGTTGCAGCTCTCTACAACCACCTTTTCCTCATCTATAACCAGGTATTTAGCATGGTTAAAAGTATAACGAGAATAAATGTTTTCTTCAGATTTACCCATGTTGAAATGTATCGTTGCCCCCTCCTCCGACAACTTTTGAAGTATAAATTTTTGTTCTAAAGACATACCCCCCACTGGTTGACCTTCAACCAGTATATCTACCGAAACATTTCTCTCTAAAGCATCAGATAAAAGCCGATAAAGATAGATGTGGGTAAACTCATAAACATTCAAACGGATAGAAGAATCAGCTCTTTGTATTTCTTGTTTTAAAACCCTATAGCTACAATCAGGTGAAACAAAAACCTTGACTGTGCCATTTACAGCATTCGTATAAACCGGATAATCACTCTGACCAATCCTATAAACTCTATTTTGAATCCAATCCCGATAGCTGTCTGTATCAACAGGCCTATATTTTTCATCTAGATTCCGCTTTAACACCACTCCTTCTCCAGAGAAAGGAATCGGATATCCTATCCATCCATCAGATACAGATTGGTTTTTACCATATATTACTAAATCCACCGTGTGATTATATTGGTTTTTTAACGCTATAACTTCGCCTTGGTTGCTAAAAACCATTTTATTTATATTTTCCATCTGAGAGACATCATCTCTACTGTCAACATTGTACTCAAAATCAGAAATCTGGTTAGATTCCCAGAGGTATGTCTCCGCGTTTTCAGCTATCAATAGTTTTCCAAAAGGGTCTATATATGTATCATCTGGAAAAATTATTTTGTTTTGATCTTCTTTGTTCTTAGACGGTTCATCTGTTATATAGAAACCAGAAAGATCGATTTTTTGTTTCGTTGGATTGAAAACCGTTAGGTATTCATTCTTCAGATTTGGATGAGAATGATAATAGATTTCTGTAAACACAATCTGTGATTCATTGAAATCGGGGGTTGTATTAAAAAGAGTGATAGATGTTGTTAACATGTTATTATTTTCGTTTATCTCTTCAACACTGTTTTCCTCGTCAACAATAACATATATTTTGTGAACACCAGGTTTAATTCTTGTGGTGTCCCATAGAACTCTTGGGTATTTCTGATACTTTCCAATGTTTTCATAATATTTTTTTCCGATAAAACCTGTTTTATCAACACTATCATAGTAAAAAGATATGTTGACATTGTATGCATCAAGTGTTCCAATGTTTCTAGTGAAACCTTTTATCGCTATTATTTCTCCACATCCATAGACGTTTTTTTCTATTTTGTTTTCATCTTTTGCCGTAATTTTTTTGATGGTTAAATCCGGCGTCATGACTTTGAAAGAAACTGTGGCAGTAGAGGTTATACCAGGATCGTTTTCCGATACAGCCTGAAGTTTTACCTCAGCCGTTAAAAATGTGTTATCTATGTTGGGTTTTACATTCAAAAAAACAGTTTTTGATGTAGAATTTTTTAGAGAAACCAAGTTTTTTTCTAGATACACCTTCCATCCCACGGGTTTATCTATTATTTTTAGGGATATGTTGTCGTCGAAATCTCCATGGTTGGTTACTTCAACTGGTGTTCTAATTTTTTGGTTGTCGAATATTTCGAAAAGCGTTTTTTCAGTAGTTATATCAACAAGGTTTTCTCCTTGTTTTACTGTTATGTTCTCTATAGTGTAAACAGTTTTTCCGGTGTTATCTAAAAATTTTACTTTTCTGTGTTCTCCAACAGTTGAATAAGTTTTATAATAACCGTTTTTTGAGATATATCCCTCGTTGATGTTGTTGTTTTCTGTAAAATAGATGCTATTTATCGTTTTATTTTCATCTTCAACTATAACCACATGGTTTTCTAAAACAGTATTATTTTTTTGTGCTATTCCTGTTATATATCCACCTTGGCTGCCATTGATGGTGGATTTCTCCATTTCTATCAAAGAAATTTTTTCATAGACTTCATTTATAACTTCATCATCTTTTTTGATTTTAAAATAAAAAAAGCAGTGCCTCTGGTGTTGGATGCCTTCTGTATAGCCTTGGTATTCTCTGTTGAATCTGAGAATTGTCCATAGAGTGATATTGTTTTCTTGGCTGGTTTCGAGGGTGTTGGTATAATAGTTTGAGTATCTCCATTGTTTTCCATCCCATGTTTGCGTAGCAGGCCAGATATTATCTTTTTTCCCAATGATATATGACTTTATATCATATGTTTCAGAGGGATGTAAATTTTGTATTTTAATCTGGAAAGCAAAAGGTAGACTGAATCTGTCTTCTTTGGTTGTTTTTGGGATAAAATTTGGATGTTTTATGATTTCAACTGTAGTTTTATCAAAACGGTTTTTATCTCCAGGTGTAGGAATAGTGGTTTCTCTGAAATCTTTTGATGTATCATTGAAGTCTTTTTCTGTAAATCTTGCCAGAGTGGTACCCGGTTTTGTAATATTTATTGGTGCCCCAGGTATATCACTATAGTTTTTTCCCCATTCAACGGCGTCAACAATGTTTTCTGTTTTGTTTTTAAGGATTATTTTATCGTTGGTGTTTCCTAATCCATTGCCTATACTTGAATCATCAACCTTTAGTTTTATTGTGTTTTTGGATATGTTGAATTGTTCGTAGATTTTTGTTCCATAATCCGTTAGTATCGCATATTTCTTTGGAGGTATAAACGTAGTTCCGTTTCCATGCTCCATGTCAGCCTGTATAAAATCTGTTTCTTTGTTGTCTGACAAAGTCCATTGTGATATATTGACAGTTTGGTTTGTAGGATTGTAGAGTTCTATCCATTCATGGTAGTAGTCACTATTTTCTGAATGATACATAACTTCGTTGATTAGCAAACTACTGTTGGAAGCATCACAAGTATTTGAAAAAAGTATAAATAATAAAAAAATTAGAATAAAAATTAGGGTGGTAGTTGAAAGAATATCCATATGCTTTTTCAAAACGTTTTACACCTCCCATTAAAGATTTTTAGAGGGCGGGGAGGGATTTGAACCCCCGTAGGCGGATCTGCAGTCCGCCACATAGCCACTTTGTTACCCGCCCAAGGTCAATAACAACTTCCAAAGGAACAAAGTGTATAAGACAGGAAGGATAAAAGATTTATTGAAGAACAATACATTACGTAGCATGATTGATTATAAGATTTACATAAATCTGTTTTTTTTTTGGTTTGGAAATTATTCAATTGGGAAGTAACTGGTCACTAGGGGTGAAAAACCAATGCAAAAAGCCGACGGTTTTTTATTAGGTATGAAAATATTTACGACTATACCCACAAATCCAAACATTGTACCTGATGATAAGCTCTGAGTTCCTTTCAATCCTACACTATCAATTTTACCTGAATAAAAATAGAACGACATAGCAGGTAATAAAACTCTAAACGGAATAGAATGTGTTATAGCTAAAGACAATCCAATTACCCCAAGTATAGCCAACCCCTCAATATCTAAGAGGTTTAAAATTAAAACACCAAGAGAAATAAAGGCTGCATCTAAGGGATAGCCAAAATAACCTTCCTCACTATAGCCAGATACAAAAGCCATAACATTCGAAACATTGTAATCTTTTAGTGTCTCTATTTTAGCAGCTAAACCTTCAGATAAAAACTTTTTAGGGTTAATTCTATTTTTTATTAAATCAAAAACTTTGTCAGTATTAAACACACCCTGTTTCTTTAACTGATGAGCAAGCTCCAAAGCCTGTTTTTCCTCATCTTTTTTTATCGCTGTATTTAGTTTTCTTAGATTTTCTGTAATTTTTTCAACATTTTCAACTCCTATCTGGTTAGAAGTTATATCTACTCCGTTTAATCCTTTTACATTTACCACTATCTTTGCATTTTCTTTTTTAGTAGAATTCTCGCATATATTATTAGACGATGTTGCTGGTTGGACTAAAAATGTAGGACTAATAATTGCGCCAAAAAACACTGTTATTAAAAAAACGGTTATGATTTTGTTTTTCATAAATATCCTACTCCAGTTAAAATAGCATTAAAAATAACGACTATCTTACATAAATATTATTGACTAACTGTTGAAATAGTTGCATTTAATACCCCTTATAAATATTTATAGTAGGAAAGAGAAGGGGTCACTTTGATAGTAGCCCTTTACAGAATATATACTATCCATCAAGGCGGAAAAGTATAAGACAAGAAGGATAAAAGTTTATTGAAAAAGTAGTTACTATCATATATACCTAAAAATCATATTTTTTTGTTTTGAAAATCAACCCCATCTAGATAATCCTAGCTTCGAGAGAAAACACTTAAAAACACCAACTTATTAGCCTCTAAATGAACCTAATAACAGAACAGCAATATAATTCAAAGATAACAAATAAAGCATTAAATAGCACATAATAATATAAAAACATAAAATAAAAAATCGGGAGAAAAAATGGTTGATAAAGAAAAAAAGCAAACGTTAGAGAGTTTTTTTCAAACAGCTAAAATAGACATAGAAAAGAAGATTAAAGATTTAATCGAAGATGAAGAAATAATTTCAACTATGAGGGGAGGAAAAAGACTTAGACCTTTAGTTTCACATCTTTCCTACAAAGTCTGCACAAAGGGGAAAGAAACAACCGATGAATATAATCATGCTCTAGAGGGGACAGTAAGTCTTGAACTTGCTCATAATGCATCACTAATCCATGATGACATTATGGATAAAGATACAAAAAGACGGCAGAAAACTGCTTTACACATAGAAAAAGGAACTTCCTATGCAATCCTTACAGGACATAAAATGCTTTCAAAAGGATTTGAAATAGCTCTCAATCAGGGAGAAAAAATTGCAAGACTCTTCATAGATACATGGAAAGAGGTAGTAGAGGGGCAACTGAACGAAATCAACATCAACAGAGAAAACAAGGATAACCTTTTAGAGAGTTTTAACACAAAATCTAAACTTTATGATATGTACAAACAGATAATAGATCAAAAAACTGCAGCTTTATTCGCCTCATCATGCAAAGCCGGAGCAATTGAAGCAAAAACCGATGGAAAAATCCCTGAGATACTATACGATTATGGCCTTGAAGTAGGGCGTGCATATCAACTAGCAGATGACCTAGTTGATCTAGAGAATGGAGAGATGATAGGTAGCGTAGTTATACCCTTGCTTTCAAGAGTGGAAAACGGAAAAATAGATAAAGACTCACTCAATTTTTCAACAATGAATGAAAAAATTGAAAAAAATAAAGATAAAATCAGGAAGATGTATCTAAAAGAAATCAAGAAACATGTTAGAAAAGCTGAAAAACTGAGCAAATCCAAAGTTATCTCCTCCTCAAAATATAAAGAATTTCTCACGGAGGCACCTTTTTTTATTGTAAACAAGATGTTAAGTAAAGTCGATATTTCAATCTAAAAAAAGAGTATGATTTATGTTGTTTTTTAGGGATAAAGCTCAACCGAGTGTTGCAGAGTGAAAAAACCATTGTTTTTACAAAATGATTTAAATCATAGTCATAAGTTTACAATTAAAAAACTGTAGGGGAGAAGCTATTAAATTGAAAGAAGAAATAGGCTTTCAACAAAAATTATTTGCCCATATTGAAACATGGCGGCCATATACCGTGATATGGTGTGGTCTCGTAAGTTTAGCTGGCGCATGTATAGCTTTCCAGAAGCTCCCTCCATTAAGAACTGCAGTTTTGACTTTTTTTATCCCAGTGATAGGATGGATAGCAGCATTGTATCTCTCTGATTATTTAGACCGTAATCTTGATGCTATAGAAAAACCTCATCGACCTATTCCATCTGAACGGATAAAACCAAAAGAGGCTTTAATTGCGGGAGGGATTTTTGCTTTATCGGGCGCAATACTCACGTTATTATTTTTGAATTTGAGAAATATTTTACTAGTTTTTATAGTAGCAGTTCTAGTACTTACATATACAAAAGTTTCGAAATCACATGGAATATTGGGTCATTTCAACCGTGGAATCGTAACTATAACCGCATATTTTTTTGGAGTCTTCTCAGTGGGTAAAAGCCTAAGCACTCTTCCTATATACATATGGTTTTTATCTCTGGTTTTTTTACTGCATGATTTCAACAGTAACATGGTTGGAGCCATTAGAGATAGTGAAGGAGATAAAAAAGGCGGCTATATAACAATACCAGTTAAATATGGAATAAAAAATTCTATTTGGATTTCACTTTTTTTAACATGCATTTGGTTTTCAACAGTGTTGATAATCCCTTTATACTATGATTTTTTGAATATTTATTTTTATGTTATGATGGTTATCGATATTTCCATATTAATATCACTTTATATTTATCTCTTTAATTCTTTAGGAGGTTATTCTCGAAAAAAAGCCTTGAAATTCCATGAATTTTTTGTGATTGAACGGATAACATTAGCCTCCTCATTAATCTCAGGTGTTATTGAGATAAAGCTGGCTATAGTTATATATCTAATCTCGTTTTTGGTCACTTTTGTTTCTCAAGAAACATTAAGAAAAAGATATGAGTTTGTGGTAAAAAAATGAGATTTGCCGTAATAGGGTTAGGTGCCGTTGGAACAGCTGTAGGAGGATTGCTTTCTAATTATGAAAAAGACGTGGTATTGATTGGTAAAAAACCACAGGTTGAAAAAATCAATAAAAATGGAATAGAGATTTATCTTAAAAGAGATAAGATAAAAGTACACAATCCAGTAGTAAGTTCGAATTTAGAAACATTAGAGGATATCGATGTAGTATTTATCTGTGTGAAGTCACAAGATACTGAAAAACTTGCAAAGGATTTAAAAAAAAATATTGGTAAAAAAACGATAATAGTTTCCCTGCAAAATGGCGTTAGAAACAAAGATTTTCTAAAAAGGCATCTAAAAAATGAAGTTTTACTCTCTGTTGTACTTTTCAACGTGTTATATCTCGAACCAGGTAAAGTAAAAATCACGATGCCTGGATGTTTATACCTACAAAAGACAAAAAAATCCTCCAGAAAGATAAGTGAAAAGCTAAATCAGGCAGGATTAAAGACAAAAACAGTTGACAACATAAAAGGATATCTTTGGAGTAAATTAATTTTTAATGTACAAAACGCGGTTACTGCATTAACAGGCCAAACATTAAGAGACTCCTTTATCAATAGAGATTCTAAAAAAATAATAATTGAAATATTAAATGAAAGTTTAGACATAGCTGACAACACAGATATTGAAACCAAAAAGTTGCCACGTTTTGATCCAAAAAAATTAATTTTTAAACTTAGGTTTTTGAATTCTTTCTTATTAAAAATAGGTATATCTTTAATAGGGTTAAATCAAAATGCTAAAAACTCTATGCAACAAAGTCTGTTAAGAAACAAAAAAACAGAAATAGATTATATTAATGGAGAGATAGTTAGACTAGCAGAAAAAAACAACTTACATGCTCCGCTAAACTATAAACTTGTTGAACTGGTGAAAAAAGTGGAAGAAGATAAAAGTTATAAAAAAATCAATCCAAAAAAGTTACGAGGAATATTAGACCTATAAAATCTAACATAAGAGGTAAAACATGGTTTTACAAAAAATTTCCAGATTTTTTTTAGATAAGATAGTAGTAAAATTTGATGCTTTTAAATTAAAAAAATTTGTTGATTATATTTTTGTGATTGTTGAAAAAATAGTATTCAAAATAGAGGATCTATTATCTCTATATCTGAGTTTTTATGAAAATTTGGTTGAAAAAGAAATTTCTCTTGCTAAGATTTCATCTGATGATAAAATTTTACATATCGGCTGTGGATCGATCCCAGCAACATGTATCCTTTTAGGAAAAAAAACAGATTGTCAGATGACAGGAATAGATAAAAATTTTAAATCTGTTAAACAAGCTAAAAAGTTAATTGAAAACAAAAAACTTGAAAATAAAATTCATATTCAACATGCAGATGGATTGAATTTTCCAGTTGAATCCTTCGATGTAATCATTGTTTCTCAAGGCATAAAACCTGCATTTGAAGTACTCAAAAAAATTTCTCTCTCAATCAAAAAAACATCTTATGTTATCTATAGAACAAATGTTTCAAATGTTGGAAAACTAACAGATAAAGATATGTTTATCCGTCGTTTTTTTGAAATAAAAAAGGTTTTACATCAAGAGAAAAACGCTTTACTAGTCTCAGTACTTTTATCAACAAAATAAAGTAGTTTTTTAGTGTAAAGTATATATAAGGGTTAATACAATAAAAAAAGGAG
Source organism: Thermoplasmatota archaeon (assembly GCA_036626215.1). Classification (GTDB taxonomy): domain Archaea; phylum Thermoplasmatota; class E2; order DHVEG-1; family DHVEG-1; genus JAZKSG01. Next base: position 5,770 of record JAZKSG010000014.1, on the reverse strand, counting down.
GGGAGCCTTACCATAATTGAAAGATTTGCTATACCTATCAAAAAGAGCCTTCAAAGCGATAAAGGTCAATCTAGAAAAAAATCAAAAAAAATAGTTGGAAAATTTTCTAGATCTTTTATAGAACGATATCAACTATATAAACTTAAAAAAGCTATCCGATATGCAAACAAAAAATCTCCTTTTTATAAAGAACATTTCAAAAAAAATAATGTTAACCCAAAGGAGATAAAATCCTTTAAAGATTTGACAAAAATTCCTTACACGGAACCTGAAGACCTTCAAAAAGATCTTTCTTCTTTTTTTGCAGTTCCTTACAACAGTTTCACTAAAGTTTTTACTACCGCTGGAACTACAGGAAAACCAAAAAAAGCCTTTTTTACTAAAAATGACATCAACAGTATTATCAGGACAACCGCTCAAGGTTTAAAAGTGATGACTGGTATCACTTCAAAAGACGTTGCACGTATTTCTTTTGAAGTAGGATATGGCACTGAGCTATGGGGGAATAGATATGTACTAAACCAAGCCTACACTCAAATAGGTGCTCTAACTATTGCGTCAGGTAGATTAGACATTGATGATGAACTGAAAATTTTAGAGGAATATAAACCCAATATACTTATGGATGTGACATCAAGAATCAATTATCTGACACGTGAACTTTCAAAAAAACGTGATTTAAGAAAACTAGGTGTAGAAAAAATTCTCACCGGGGCAGAACCTACTCCTTCAAATTTAAGAAAATCAATAGAAGACGCATGGGACGCTGAAGTAATAGTAGGATATGGTACAACAGAGATAGGACTGCTGATGGCAGGAGAATGTGAAGAAAAACAAGGTATGCATCTTAATGAATTAAGTTTTTTAACCGAAGTAGTAGATCCAGATACAGGTAAACAACTCCCGGATGGTAAAACTGGTGAATTAATTTTTACAACCTTTAATAGAGAAGGGATGCCTCTAGTTCGTTATAACTCCCATGATCTTGGTAGAATAATCCCGGGCATATGCAATTGTGGACTTCCTTTGAAAAAAATTGAAATTAAAGGAAGAAGTGACGATCTAATTCCAATTGGATCAGGTGACAATCTTTTTACCTGGATGTTTGACGAAATACTTTTCACTATACCCGAGGTTTTAGAATATCAGGCTATTTTTGAACGGGAAAATGGGATGGATGTTATTACTCTGAATGTAGAGAGCGAAAAAAGAAATGACAAACTTAGAAGAAAAATAGAGAAGGCAATTATGAAAATGCCTGAAATAAAAAATGGTGTAGAAAAAGCAAAAACTGTTAAAAAACCAAAAGTTAAACTTGTTAAACCAGGTACTCTTGATAAAGAATCAATAAAGACCCGTAGACTGACAGATTTGCGTAATCTTTACGACTAAAAGAGAATTCTTCTAATGCCTTCATTCTTTTTTTGATTTTCTATTAACATTAAACTTTACTGAAGGATATGGTGCCAGCTGTAATTTCGCAGAAAGGTTCTTCTTTAAAAAATTTGAATCTAATTTGCAATCAAAACCCACTCCGTTTGGAGGTTTTTTAAAGTCAATTTCTAATGAGTTATGACCTAATATTGATACCTGTCTTTGAGGTTCAATTTTTGCTATTCCTTTCAACTTTTTCTCCTTACCCTCATCTAAATATCGTCCTTCAACTTTTCCTAATGCTTCACATATAACCAATGCAATCCAATACTTACCCTCAGAAAATCTTGATATATATTCATTAACTTCTTTTGTCATTGTGAACTTAAGATTTAGTTTTTCATTTTTATCTTCAGCAGATATTATTATCTCAGTAGGATAATAAAAGTCATAATTTTTTGAGTAGGCTGTTTGTTTGTATTGAAAACTAACATTTCCGTATTCCTTGTATTTTTTACCATCTTTTGTAACAATCAAGGTACCTGCTACCGGACCTTTCATTAACCAAAAAAGAACGTTACCATAAAAAATACTCCATCCGTTGTCAAGAATTGCCCATGCCCAATCATATCCAAAAGGATTGTTTTCTGTTGCAAATTTAATATTGTTAGGAATTTTAATTCTATGATTTTTAAGCCACCATCCGCCCAGCTTAAAATAAATTGGAATTGATTTCTTTATAGATGAAATTGTTGACAACGGATTGTCATAGAAAAAATCACCCCAAACATGTTCAAAATATCCTACTCCTTTTAAAGAATATTGTTTATTTTTAATTTTTATTTTTCCATTAATTTTGTTTTTTGGGATAAAGCCATATTTAAAAAAGCCAAGACCCATAGGGAGATATCCATCTGTAATATTTTTTGCAACCCAGTATGGATAAGAAGTAGATGTATATTCCAAAAACGTATTTATATCATTTTTATCGTCTATAACATGAAACCCATACTTCGGATAATGACCCCGGAAATAGTTTTTACCAAAAGTTATATTTAACTTGTTTTTCTGAGATGATAGTTTTTTGTTTCTCTTACGATAATATACAAAATGTTTGTTTTTTTCTACATCTAAAAGAACAAAATTTAATTTTGATCCTATGTTACTCTTGTTAGCCCACTCGGTAAAAACAGCTTTTAAACTCCACTTTTTATTATTTTCTAAAGTTTCAAAGAAGGATTCTATTGCCCACCATTCAAGTACGGCATTAGAATGTTCACATTCATCTGCAGACGTCCAATATTCTGGTGATTCTCTAACCATAATTCTCTAACTCATTTTTTGATGTAATTAATTCAATATAATACTTTTATGGAATGAAAAAATACCTTATTTGCATATAAAAACCTTTACTTTTATATAAGATGTTTTTCTTATAATCCAGATGAATCTAAATATAGGGATACGGTTTTGAGGATAGTATATTTGTGATGCCTTATGAAAATGATGCCAAACCCAGTTTTTCTCTACCATTATCTTAAAAATTCTCTTCATGTCAATAGATTATGGAATATTGACACTCAAAAACTAAAGAGAATTCAAATTAAGTTATCAAAAAAAATGTTAAAATTCTCAAAAAAAGTACCTCTTTACAAACATAAGTTTGAAAAATCAAACTTTAAATTGGAGGAGGTCAAGGATATTGATGATCTAAAAAAAATTCCTTTTACAACAAAGCAAGATCTAAGAGATTTCGGAATTAAAGGAACACTACCTAAGAACTTCAATACAAATTGTGGCTGCAGAGCAGACACCTCAGGATCTACGGGAGAACCAGTTACCATATATAGAGACATCCGCTCCATAGCACTTGAGAATACAGCCCCCTTAAGGATGCTTAAATCTTATAATTTATCATTTTCCAAAACCCGTATTACTAACATAGGTGATTTTACTATCCCAAATAGCCATGATGAAGAATGTATTAACAAAGGGTTAGTTAAACATCTTGGTTTCATTTCGACTTATTTAAATAGAAAGGTACAACATGTTTTTACTGGTAAAGATCCCAAGGATATAATAAAAGATCTTGATTCATTCAAGCCAGATTTAATAATTTCATATCCTGGAACATTAATCGGGCTGATGCATTTAAGACAAGAGGGATATGGAGAAGATATCAACCCCAAATATATAGTTTCCTCTGGAGGAATGGTCGATCCTTATACAAGAAAACAGATTGAAAACACGTTCGATACTAAAGTCCGGGGGCTATATGCAGCGACCGAAAGCGGAGGTATAGCCTTTGAATGCCCTTTAGGAAATTACCACATTCAATCAGATCACGTTCTTATAGATGCTGTAGATGATAACGGCGATTCTGTTTCCCCAGGCGAACATGGCCATTTAGTAGTAACCCGGCTTTACGGCAGAGGAACTCCAATTATCCGATATACAGGCATGGATGATATTATAACAGCAACAGACGAAAAATGTGAGTGCGGTATGAATACCCCTTTACTGGAAAATGTTGAGGGAAGAAGAGTTGACTCTATAGTGCTACCTGATGGCAGGATTTTTCCGCCAGCCACAATCACTTTGGTACCTGGAGAAGTTGCAGAAGATTATGGCATAGACATAATTAAAAGATTTCAAATCATTCAACATAAAAAAGACGAAATAAAAATATTGATTGTTATAAATCAGGATTTAAGAGAAAAGGTGTCCTCTGTAGATGAAATATTAGAAGAGATAAAAGATAGATATAAAAAAATTGTTGGAAACTCCGTTTTCATAGATGTAAAAGAAGTTAACAAAGTAAAACAAGACAAGCGTTCTCCAGGTTCTCCTTCTTCGATTGTAATTTCAAAAGTAGACCACAAAGATTGGATATAAAAACAGGTTGCTTAATAAACTGTTTTTTCAATAATTTACCTGAAAACGATATCTAAAAAAAAGTTAGACAAAAAGACCGATATAAAACACCTGATTTTAATCTACCAGCAGGATTGTTTAAAAAAAAAATAAATCACCAATTTGAATACATGACCAGTGTCGTAAAAAATCTATTAGGAGATCCAAAGAGTGTTATCTTAAAAATTTCTGTTCCTACACTTTTTGGGTTAACAGTTCTTTCAACATATTATTTAATTGATGCATTTTGGATTTGGGGTTAACAGAGCGGCTTTGGCAACTTTGATTTCCTTAGTAGTTTCAAGCTTGGTTTTTGTTTATTGGGTTGCTAGTCAATAGAAACACTTATCTTCATGTTACTTTTAGAGATTTTCATTTTAACCTTGAAATAATTAAAAAATCTTTAAGGTTGGAGTTCCTCAAGCTGGTTCTCAACTTTCTCCCTATCTTTCCTTAGTTCTACTTAACATTGTAGTGTTGATTAAGGGTGGGACAGATGGCGTTGCTGTTTTTACTAGCGGTTAGAAAGTGTTGTCGATTGAAATAATCCCTCAACTTGGATTTGGACTGACTGGAGTGTAGTTTGGTATTTTTTAGGATCTTATCTTGGTGGTATCCTATTTTTTTATTTGGTCTTTATTTACATTCAGAAGACTTGATTTTATTGACTAAAAAATTTATTTTTGTTTTTTGACATATTTGTCTATGTTTAGCATTTTATCTTTTTTTCGATATTTTTCTAATAGATTTATCATATCTTTTGTTAATTTTTTAGATGTTTTTGGTTTTTCTTTATAAATATTGTTTTTTTCTTCTTTATCGTTTTTTAAGTCGTATAGTTCGTAGGCTTCACTTTCATTTTCCTTTTTTTTGTCAAATATAAGTTTATACCTTTGGGTTCTATACGCAATTTTTACTACGCTGTTTATTATTATTTCTTTAGTTTTGGAGGATTCAAATACGCTTTTACCGAAAAAAGCTGGAGGTATGGGAATTTCCGCCATTTCGCATATGGTTGGAGCAAGGTCGATATTTTGTACAAGTTTATCCGCGGTATAGTTTTTTTCTTTGTATCCATATATTATCAAGGGTACATGGACAACTTCTTCGTAGAGTTGCTCAACAAATTTTCCTCCATGACCGAGAATGCCGTTGTGTTCACCGAAAGCCTCTCCATGATCTGCGGTAATTATTATTATGGTATCTTTTAGTTTCCCTAACTTTTCAAGTTGTCTTAAAAGGTTATTTATTTCTTTGTCGGTATGCTTTATTGAAAGATCGTATAATTGTTCTAACTTTTTTATCTCCTGTTTGTTAAGTTTGTTTGGAAAATCTCTATACTTTGTTGCTAAGTATAGCATTTCATTTTTATTTTCATATTCTGGAGGCGCATAAGGTTCATGCACGTCCATGTAGTGAAGCCATAGAAAAAAATTTTCTTTTTGTTTACTGACCCATTCAATTGCTTTTTTATTGATATCTT
>JAZKSG010000013.1:0-30428 GCA_036626215.1 Thermoplasmatota archaeon | reverse complement strand
TATAATGTAACTCTACTCTCAGAGAAACTCGGTGAGGAAAGAAGTAAAGTTTCCCATGCATTGCTGTCGCTACTGGAACATCAGTTTGTAACAGTAGAGCAAAAAAGTAAACAAAGGACATATAAAGTCAATAAAGAAACTATAGAACCACTACTTGATCTGGTTGAAAAACATATTAAAAAATATTGTAAAAATTGTAGAAAAATAGATGTGGAGGAAGAAAAAACATAACATGGTTCAAAAAATTGGTTTAATCGTGGTAGATTTAGTACATGATTTTGTAGATGGAAAATTTGGAAGCGATAGAGCAGAGAGATGTGTAGAAAATATTACAAAACTAGTTGATATCGCTCATAAAAAAAATTGGCCTGTGGTTTTCACCCGAGATACACATATCCCCGGCGACCAAGAGTTCAAAGTATGGGGAAAACATAGTGTTGAAGGAGAAGAATCATCAGAACTTATAAAACAACCTTCTGAGAAAGACTTCGTTGTAAAAAAAATGAGATACGATGCTTTTTTTGAATCACCACTTGATACAATACTCCGTACAAAAAACATTGATAAAGTGATAATAGCAGGGATTTCAACAGATATATGTGTACAACATACTTGCTCAGGGGCATTCTATCGAAACTACGATATAGTTATTTGTGAGGAATGTACAGAAGCAATAGACGAGAAGAGTAAACAAAACGCTTTGGGATACATAGAAAAAATGTATGGTGCAGATCGTGTTTCTTTGGAGGAAATCAAAAAATGGTGAAATTTTATACCGCCTCAGATAAAGAGATAGAAGAAGGAGAAACCACAGATATATATTTCAAAAATACCAAAGAAATCCTGGAGAAAAAAAATGTTAACAAACGAGTAACCGCTGAATTTACCTACCACAGTGAAACACAAGACTGGGCAGTCTTCGCCGGTTTAGAAGAAATGATTAATCTCTTTGAAGGAAAAAACATAGATTTTTATGCCCTCCCCGAGGGAACTATTTTTACGCCTTTTTCAAAAAACGATGTGCCTGTACCAGTGGTAGTGATAGAGGGAGACTATACAGAGTTTGGGATATACGAGACGCCTTCTTTAGGATTGATATGTCAAGCATCAGGGATTTCTACTAAAACAGCTAAAATTAGAAGGCATTTAAAGGATAAAAAAATGATATCTTTTGGTGTTAGAAGAATGCATCCTTCAATAACTCCAATGATTGATCGATCTGCATTTATTGGCGGATGTGACGGTGTTTCAAGTATAATAGGTGCAGAAAGGATAAACGAAAAGCCAGTTGGTACGATGCCTCATGCATTGCTTCTTATAATGGGGGACAAAGAGGGATGGAAAGCATATGATGAAATTATGCCTTCTGATACACCTAGAGTTGCTCTTGTCGATACTTTTGATGACGAAAAATTTTCTGCTTTAAACTCCGCGGAAGTACTTGAAACATTGGACTCTGTTAGATTAGACACACCAAGTTCTAGAAAAGGTAGTTTTACAGATTTAATTAGAGAGGTAAGATGGGAGTTAGACAATCACGGCTACCATGATGTAAAAATTTTTGTCTCTGGGGGGATCAACGAAGAATCTATAAAACAATTAGTAGACGAACCAGTAGATGGTTTTGGAATAGGGACTTCCATATCTAGTGCATCAACTATAAATTATGCCATGGATCTCGTAGCTATAGAAGATAAACCGTTGGCTAAAAGAGGGAAATATTCAGGTAGAAAAAAAGTATATAGAGATAAAAAAGATTTGCTAAACTACTATGTCACACCTTGGAATGACGATGCCCCTAAAGATTTTAAACCCATGTTGAAAAAATATCTTGACAATGGCGAAAAAACAGAGGAAATGCCTAACCCACAAAAAATTAGAAACTATGTTTTAAAACAATTAGAAAATATAAATGAAACAGAAGAAAAAGGATGATGGAAAACTAGTCTTTTATTTTCTTTATCTCCCATAAACCATTGTTTTTATATGCCTTCATAACAAAGTTAAAACGGTTTAAGTTCATACTGCAATAGAAGTCTTCCTCTGGAAAAACTGGTTGTTCTTCATCAAAAAATTTCATAGAGGTTTTATAATCTTTAATCTCCTGTTTGATTCCATTGAAATCAGGGTTTTCATCCAACAAAGTTTTTTTCATATATTCGGCGCATAAAAAATCTTCTTTACAATATTTTTTACCCGCTATACCACAGGGGACAAAAGAAACAACCCTTGGTTTTAACCTCTCGATATATTTTAATGTAGAGTCAACATTAACAAAACTGCCGAGTAATATTTTATCGACTTTATCGGCGTTAACTATACCTTGTGTACCTGCGCTTGTAGACATAACTACTGTTTTACCTCTAAAATCAATTTCTTTTACCTTAGAAGGAGAGTTACCATAGTCAAAACCATCGATTTTTATGCCATTTCTCTCGCCAAGTAAAACAAAATCCGGATTTTGTTTCTTTAGGGAAAAACATTTTTCTATTTCACCAATCGGAATAATTTTTTTAGCTTTACTGTTGAAAACATATGCTGCAGTTGTACATGCTCTAAACACATCGATTATGACTGCGACTCCTTCTGCTTTTTTGGCACCTGAAACAAAATGTTCTATACAGATATCCAATATATACAACACCAATTTTTTTTAGTAGTAAATAGGATGACAACATAAAAAAATATATAACAAAAAAATGGGAAATAATTTTAGTATAACATAATAGTTGTTGTGATGCAACTATGGATAAAAATTTGAAGAATAAATTGATTGAAAAATTAGAAAAATTTAGAATTGAAGAAATCAGTGATTCAAATATCGTTATGCTTCCTGATTTTTTTGTAGATCATTTTTTGTATTTAGATGATTTTGAAAAAGAGTTCGAGAGAATAAAGAAAATTTATGGCCAGGGTGGAGGAAATGCACCCGGTGTAAATCAGGATATAAGACAAGGTGGAAATGCTGCTAACACTTCTCTTGCACTTGCTCGATTAGGTGTAAACGTTGATTTGATATGTCGTACAAGTGAATTTGGAAAAAACCTTCTTGATTATTTCCTTGGAAAACATGGTGTAAATTTAGAGAAGGTGAAATCTGATGGTGAGTTAGCAGTAACTACAGCTATGGAGTTTGGTGAAAAACATGTGAATGTTATGGTTGGAGACACCGGTTCAGTTGCTGATTTTTCGTTTGACAGGTTAGATGAAGAAGATTTGGAAAAAATTTCTCAGAGCGATATAGTAGGGGTGATGAATTGGAGTCTTAACAGAAGAGGTACAGATCTTGCTGAAAAAGTTTTTAAATATGCTAAAAAACGTGGTGTGAAAACTTTTTTTGATACCGGTGATCCAGCTCATAGAGAAAGAGATATACCCAATCTTTTTGAGAATGTTATTAGTAGCAAAAATTTGGATATAATTGGTTTAAATGAAAATGAGTTGAAACACTATACAGGTTATGATGTTTTTAAAGATCAGAATGAATTAATAGATGCAGCTGTTTCTCTTAAAAAAAGGGTTTCTGCAAGGGTAGACTTACATACTTGTGATTTATCTTGCTCTATTAAAAACGAAGGAGAAAAATTTTATATTCCTGCTGTTACGCTTTCTTCCATAAAACGTGCTACAGGAGCAGGTGATAGTTGGAATGCAGGTAACCTTTTTGGGGAACTCGCCGGTTTAGACGACGAAGAACGGCTGTTGTTTGCAAATTATTTTGCTGCATGTTATATTTCTGATACCCGGATTTTACATCCTGATTTAGAAGAAGTTATAGACTTTATAAGAAAGAATGAGTTAAAAACGATAAAATGAATAAAGACTTTTTTTGTTCTAAATGTTTAATTAAAGATTATTAAACGACTATAGATCTGTATATTTCGTCTATATGTGAAAAAAATGGGAATAAAGCTTTTAAACCTGAAGAGGTTAAGCTGAGAAATAAGGGGATAAAGATTCCGCAAGAAAGATTGATACTAGTTTCTAACCGACAGTCCTACTCTCATAAAGAAACAGAAAATGGAATTATTTGCAAAAAATCTGTTGGGGGGCTAGTATCAGCCTTAGATCCATTAATACATGATAGAGGGGGTTTATGGGTTGCATGGGGGAGCGGAGATGCTGATTTTAAAGTTTGTAATAAAGAAAATGAAGTCTTGGTGCCAGAAAATGACCCCAGTTATATGATCAAAAGGATAAAGCTTTCAGATGAAGAAGTAGAGAACTATTATAGAGGGTTTGCAAACCGTGTCCTTTGGCCGTTGTTCCATCTTTTTATCGAAAAAATGCATTGGAAGCAAAAATATTGGGATACCTACCAGTCTGTTAACAAAAAATTTGCAGATACAATCGTTGATGTAATGAATAAAGATGGAAGGGATGATCATTTAATTTGGATTCATGACTATCATCTATCCTTAGCGCCATATTATATAAAAAATAGAAAACCAAATGCAAAGATAGCTTTTTTTTGGCATATACCTTGGCCCCCCTGGGAGGTTTTCGGATCTCTACCCGCCAGAGATGAGATAATACAGGGTTTGTTGAGTTGTGAGTTGTTAGGTTTTCATACTAAACCTTACGTACAAAATTTTTTGCAATCAGCTGATAAAAAACGAAATACAAGAGTATATACATATGAAGAAGGAAATTTTGTAGAATACGATAATCATAAAACTAAGATCCAAAGCTTTCCGTTGGGAATATCTTACAAAGATTATGCTGGTGAAGCAAAAAAACCAGACATCGCTAAAAAGGCAGAGAAACTTAAGGATAGACACCAAGCAGAAAAACTGATACTAGGTATAGATCGACTAGATTACACAAAAGGAATCCTCTACAGATTAAAAGCTTATGAATCATTTTTGGAAAATAACCCTGATGCTACAAAAGAAGAAGCAACCCTGGTGCAGATTGCTACACCTAGCCGCTATGAAATAGAAGAATACAGCAACATGAAAAAAGAGATAGATGAAACCGTAGGTAGAATAAACGCTCGTTTTAGAACAGAAGAGTGGACACCTGTAAAATACTTTTTTAGAAGAATACCCCAGGAGCTATTATTAGCATATTATAGAGCCGCAGATGTAGGATTACTCACCCCTATAAGAGATGGTATGAATCTTATATCCAAAGAGTTCATAGCTAGTAACCAAAAAAACGGTATGTTGATACTAAGTGAGTTCGCAGGTGCCTCCGAGGAATTAAAAGAAGCACTTATAGTAAACCCATATGACATCAAAGAAACCGCAAATGCAATCAAAAAAGCTATAGAAATGCCCCGTTCTGAAAGAAAACAAAGATGCAAAAAATTAAAAGAAAAAGTTAAAAAATATGACTCAACTTGGTGGGTAAACAGTTTTTTCAAAGAATGGAAGCAACTCTATGACCAAACCACTATCAAAACAACTGCATAAAATCTCAAAAAAGATTGAAAATACAGAACAATGCAACCTTTTTTTAGATTATGATGGCAGCTTAGTTTCTTTTAAAAATAGACCCGAGGAAGTATATACGCCAGAAAAAATAAAACAAACATTAGGAAAAATCCCAAAAAAAATACATGTTTTAATAATAACCGGTAGAAATTTAGAAGAAATAAAAAAACTTCTCCCTATGGAAAAAATATCTTTTGCGGCAACTCATGGCATACAAATCAAGTTAGAAGGAAAAGAAGAATATGTATTGGAGAGGGCAAAAAAAACTCAGCCGCTTTTGAAAAAAATAAAAAAACATGTTGAAGAAAAGTTTGAAGAAAAAAAAGATGTAATCGTTGAAGATAAAAAATATACTTTAGCTTTACATTACCGCCAGTTACCTGATAGAGAAGCAAATAAAATTGTTGAAAAATTCAAAAATATAGTAAAAAAATATGATAGAAAGCAAAAACTTGAATTTCTTCATGGATCCAAAGTCATAGAGATAAGACCTAAAGGTTGGGACAAAGGAAAAGCAGTTGAACATATACAGAAAACACAGAAAGAAAAAGCTGATTTGAACATATATATTGGTGATGATGTTACCGATGAAGACGCTTTTAGATACCTAAGACAACAAGACAACAATATAACTATTTATGTCAAAAATGATTCAGATATCAAAACAAATGCTGAGTGGTGGGTTAAAAACCCAGAAGAAGTATACCATTTTCTAGAGGAGATAACAGAATTATAAAAAATTGATACATTTTCTTCATTTATATTAAGTAATCTTAAATAGCATTTAGATTATTTACATTTAAGGTTGTCCAAAATAACGGAAAGAAGTATTGATGGATGTACTCAAAAATAAATATGGTGAAAATGTAAGATGGCTATAGTACCAATTATTTCTCTAGATAAATACCGTGATGTAGTAGGAGACGAAATCATAGAGAAAATCTACGAAGAAGCCTCTCCTTTATCTGAAAAAAGTATTGTCCATATAAACTCTACTTATCAAGGAGGGGGAGTAGCGGAAATACTTGAGAGTCTAATAATTTTGATGAACGACGTAGGTATAGAAACAGATTGGCGTGTGCTACATGGTGATCTAGATTTTTTCACTATCACCAAAAAGTTTCATAATGCTCTTCAGGGAGAAAAAATAAATTTTACAGACAAGAAGAAACAGATTTATTATATTAACAATGTCAACAACGCTATTTTTACCCATATAAATCATGATGCAGTAATAGTCCATGATCCTCAACCGTTGCCATTGATAACATGTTATAAAAAAAAGCAACCATGGATATGGCGTTGCCATATAGATATATCAAATCCTCTACCTAAGCTATGGGATTATCTTAAAATGTTTATTTTGAAATATGATACCATGGTTGTCTCCATGGAGGAGTTCAAAGAGAAAGGACTCCCCAATCATATTATGCCTCAACAGGTTGTTAAACCCTCTATAAATCCTTTGAATCTGAAAAACAAACAGATACCTTCATCCACCATTTCAAAATATCTATCAAAATCCAATATAAAAACAGATAAACCGATCATCTGTCAGGTCTCAAGGTTTGACAAATGGAAAGATCCTGAAGGGCTTGTAAAAGTATTTAAAAAAGTTAGGAAAAAAGTTGATTGTCAACTTGTTTTAGTAGGGTCTATGGCGACAGATGATCCCGAGGGGCAAGAAACTTTTGAAAAACTAGAAAAATCAGTTGAAGATGAGAAAGATATACATTTATTGATAGATGCACCAGACATCGTGATTAATGCTCTACAGAGAAAAGCAGAAGTAGTAGTTCAAAAATCTTTGAAAGAAGGTTTTGCAATCACAGTTAGTGAAGCACTCTGGAAAAAAACACCAGTGGTGGCGTCAAACGTGGGAGGTATACCCTCTCAAATAATAAATGGAGAAAACGGTTATCTTGTAAACCCTACAGAGTATGAAGAAGTCGCTGATAAAATAATACACCTTCTACGTAACCCAGATAAAGCCAAAAAGATGGGAGAAAAAGGAAAGGAACACGTCAGGAAAAACTTTCTTATAACCCGGCATCTCCATGATTACATAAAACTGCTGAAAGAGCTATATTAAAAAATTTTATTCGAAACGATCTTCAAGTATTATGGTATCTTTTACCTGAGACAGCTTATGAGAAGGACAAACAAAATCTCCATCATTATTACGAGTTAAAATCTCTATTTTATCATTATCTTCTAAAGGTTCCAATATGACAGAAGTGGCATCTTCTATCTCATCAGAAAGAAGGTTTTTTATTTTACCTATGGGGATTCCCTCTTTACTCATAACGGTTTTCCCAATCCACTTATGGTCAATTTTTTCCATTTTTTATATCAACTCAGTGATACGTTTTTTATTATTAACAAACATCCACTATTTTTATTTTTTTGTCCCCATATAGTAAATTATCCAATTTAATAGATAATAACAAGAAATTAATCCTTCTCTATAACTTTATAACAGATATCAACGAGTCTATTAATACTTTGAGAGGCATCAACTTTTTTAAAACGACTTCCTTCACAGATTTTAAGATAATTTTTCTGTACCTTATCTAAAAATTTTTGTTTTTCAAAAGGGATTAAGTCATCTCTATCCTGAATACGAGATATAGCCTCCTCTGGATCCAATATAAAAAGAAACGTCTTGTCGGGTATAGGAATACGGTTTTTCGACAAATCTTTCAGCCATTTAACAGGTTCATCAACAAGATCTTCCATCTGTACACTTTGATACGCATAGGTAGACTCTGCATATCTATCACATAAGACAGTTTTTCCTTCATCAATCCATCTTTCGATTTTTTTTCCATGGAGTATACGATCAGAAATAAAAGTAAAACTGGTGACAAAAGGATCAGTATCTTCTTTGATACATCTTTTGACTTGTTCTCCAATCCAGGAATCAGTAGGTTCCTGAGTTAGAACTACATCAAATCCCTCTTCCTTCATTTTTTTATAAACTAATTTAGAAACTGTAGATTTACCTGAACCGTCGATACCTTCAAAAGTAACGAAATTTTTCATTTTTTATTCTCCCTTTTTTTCTTCGTTGATTTTTTCTTATCTTTTTTTGATCTACGCCATTTAGCTCTATAATAACTCATAGGATGTGGCACTTTTTTACAGAGACGATCTTTTTCTTCAGTTGGACATAAACCATAGGTATTCATTTTTTCACAGCTAGGTGGTTTATAAGAAGTTGAAGAACCTCTACCTGTGATATGTTCCACCTGATAACGTGTTTTTTCTTCTTCATAATCGGGGGCACTACTAAAGAGTTTAAGGATTTCATTAACATTTAGACTCAAAGAGTTGAGAAATGAGACAAAGGCAAAACGACCCATATGTGGCACGTTTTCACCGTTTTGTATACTAGAAAGAATGTTTTTCATACAAGGCGGAAGCATTTCAGTTTTGAATTCACCAATCGGTTTCGCAGATATCTTTTTTTTCCGCAGCTTAAGTTTGTTACGAAATCTTTCAATATCTTCCTCAAAAGTTTTGTATATCAGCTGATTACAATCTTTTTGATCAAGCTCATAATTTATACGATCTCTCAGTTTTTCTTGTATAAGCCTAGCAAGATTCCTCTTAGAGAGATAGACATAACCATTTTTCATGTCTCGATTAATCATCTTCCAACTTTTATAACGAGTAGGGGCACTATGCAGATAATCAGTAAAATAGACACTTAGTTTATCATTCTCATCCTGCTTAACTTTTAAATCAAATTCCTCTGCAACATCCAAAAGAAAAGAAATATTTTCTTTAATCAAATTTTTATATGCATGAACAGCCTCTCCAAGAGCATAACGTCTTTTGAAATATGTATTTCCAACACAAACTGTTATCATTCGAGCAATCGGATAAGAAAGAAGTTCCATGATGCAATCATTTTTTGTAGCGAGACTTCTCTCACCTACATCACCATTTTCAAAAGCATTATCTATCCTTTCAATGCCGATCACTCTAGCTCTTTCATACAGCGGGTCATCAAACAATTCCTTAACCGTTATATCATTTTCACTAACATAATCTCTAGAAACATCGAGGAATGGATATCGAGATAACGTTTTTAGTTCCACCATTTTCAATCAGAACAAAAATTTTGCAGAAAGAAAATAAAGAGAAACTATTAAAGAAATTTACCCCATTTTTAGAGAAATATTTGGAAAATATCATTATGACATAATAACACGACAACTTTTTATAAGTCGAGTGACAAACATTAACATAGCTATGCCCTAGGGTGGTTAAATGGGGAGAAGGGAAAAAATGAAAAAAAATATTTCTAATCGCGAGGAAAAACCTGAAGATTTACAATTTCTCATATGGAAAGCGGAATTGAATCGAGAACTCGCCTCCTTTTGGAAATCTATGAAAGAATAAATGCTTTCAAACCAAAAAAAAAATCAATTTTTTTCTTTATTTAAAGTGAAAAATCAACTCCATTTTCAGGATATCCTACAACAATTTATTTTTCAGCATAGATTTCTCTTTGAAATAAAGATAAGATTTTTTCAAATCTTCGCTCAACCTAAATTTTTCCAAACCAAAAAAACATGACAATACACTAAAGAATTAAATAACAACAGCCAGTCGATTAAAAGATTTTTTGACGGTTATAGTTTTTTATATGAAGAATTTATTACGATGTTCCAAAAGAAGAAAAATGGCTTTATATTAAAGGGCCCGTAGCTTAGTCTGGTGGAGCGTCTGGCTCATAACCAGATGGTCGTCGGTTCAAATCCGGCCGGGCCCACTACTGATTTTTATCCACAAAATTTTTTAGTCTTTTAAAAGCACGAAGTTTTTCTCTATCGCCAAGTTTAGCCTGTTCAACACCCTGTTTAATCATACTAGTGGATTCATCCATCACTTTCTGATCTACAGGAAAAGGTACACCGTCTTTCCCACCTACTGCAAAACTATATTTTACAGGATCATCCCAACTTGGTTTATCACCATAAATAAGATCAGATATCAAAGCCAAAGCTCTAACAGTTTTAGGGCCAACACCTCTCATAGATAACAACTCTTCAAAACCAGTTGGTTGAAACTCATAAATTTCACGCATACGTCTCCAGTTTATAACCCGCGGCATATCCAAATTTTCAACATTTACAACATCAACTGTTTTGTTTGCCCAATCATCTAAAGATTTTTGTTTAGAAGAACGCGTTAAACGACTCCAATCCCGTTGCAAATGCTGAGGGTTGTCATTAATCAAATCCACACAGGTTTTTTGACAATTCCCACTATCTTTAGAAACCATATCTAAAACATCAAAACCAGTCTTCTCACCAAGAATCGAGTCATGAGGATCAGAGACGAAACTATCAAAATTTTTAGAAAACCAATGATAACGACGAGCATAACTACTGTTCGGATTCAACCCTTGTTGGATTACACACCAACATCCATCTTCAGTGAAAGCAAAAACATGATGATACAACTGATGATCATCCTGAACAGCACTGTTATCAACTTTAGCAGTCATTCGACTAGAATACTTTAAATCCTCTATTTTCGAAGAGGAAAAACAGAAATTTTCACCGTTTGTCATTATTTCATCCAGAGTTTTCAAAGAAGCTTTACCTTTACCACCAGCAATAGCAAAACCATATTCCTCAGGATCTATAGCTTCTTTTAACGCTCCGCATGTAACAGTAGTTGTACCGCTACTGTGCCAATCGAACCCAAGTGCACAAGAGAAAGCTTGAAACCAGAAGGGATCAGAGAGACGCCGGAGAAACTCCTCACGACTATATTCATAAATCATAACATCAGTTATACCTCTGGAAAGTTTAACCATACGTTTGAACAACCAACGTGGTGCTCTACCTGGGTGTAAAGGAAGATTCGCAGTACCAGTTTTAACCATACACTTTTTGTTAATTCAAGTAAAGCAATATAAGAGATTTCCTCAGGTAGTTGAAAGTATTCCTAAATTTTGTGACAAAGCCGATGAATACTTTCAACGTCCTCCCTTGTTTAGGTATTTAAATGATGAACAACTATTTGGCTGTTAGAAAGACGACTTAGATACGGGGGAAATGCCCAGTTCCCCTTTCGGGCATTTCTGCCATATAATTTTCAAATTCCTCAACCCTTTAAAAATTTGCTTTCAAATCCCATCCCCTCCTCTTTTCTCTTTTTTTATGATAGCCTTTTTAAGACATATATTTCATTAACGATTCTGAAAAAGATATGCAAAGACCGTTATCCTCCTTCGATATCTATGTTATCGTATCAGAATTACAAGATATCGTAGGTAGTTATCTTGATAAAATTTATCAGCTTTCCGAAAACGAAGTTTTGATTAGATTTAGGCATGTCGATACAAAGAACAAGGAATCAATTTTTATCCGTACTGGACAACTACTTTGTGTCACTGATCGAAGGGTTAAGACTCCTCAGAAACCTACTACTTTTGCTATGACTATGCGGAAATATCTACAAAACGGAAGAATCAGCGGAGTAGAACAACATGAGTTTGACAGAGTAATAAAATTAAAAATAAGAAAAAAACATGGCGAGTACACTGTTATGATAGAGTTTCTCTCTGATGGTAACATAATTTTGGTTGATCCAGATGAAAAAATTATTCTACCGTTTATAAAACAATTTTGGTCTCACAGAACGATAAAAGGTCAGAAAACATATACTCCTCCACCTTCTCAGTTGAATCCTTTTGAAGTAGATAAAGAAAAGTTTGTAGAGGTTTTAAAAGAAAGTGATGCTGATCTAGTTAGGACTTTAGCGGTAAGTTTCAACATGGGTGGGGCAGTAGCTGAAGAAATTTGTACTCGAGCAGATGTAGATAAAAATATTAAAGTCGAAGATATTGGACAAGATGTTATAGATAAAACCTATGAAAGCTTTCAAAAATTTTTAGACAAATTTGAAAAAAAAGAATTTAGTCCTGTTTTGGTGAAAGAGAATAATAATGTAGTAGATGTTTTGCCTTTTGAGTTTAAAAGCTACGAGAAAGTCGAATTTGAAGAAAGTGAAAGTTTTACCCGGAGTCTGCAACATTTTATAGAAACCAAGGAACCAAAAAAAGAAAGGAAAGAGAGTAAAAAAAGCAAAAAAGACGAATTGATTAGTAAACTACGTCATAGATTAAAACAACAGAAAAAGAAAGTAGAAGAACTGAAAGGGAAAATAGATCAGAAAAAAAGAGAAGGAGAACTGATTTATCTTCATTATCAGAAAATCAAAAAACTTCTTAAGGCGGTTGAAAAAGTTTTAGATTTAAAAGATAAAAATGAAGGTATCGACAAGATAAACAATTTGGATTTTGTAAAAAAATTTGATCCACGTGAAAATCTTTTACTTATAGAGTTAAACGACACTTCCAATGATTTTTATGATGTTAAACTTGATTTCCGTAAATCTGTATCGAAAAACGCTGAAAAAGCGTATAATGAAAGTAAAAAAATGAAGAGTAAACTGAGAGGAGCAAAAAAAAGTATAGATAAAACTTTGGAGGAAATCAAAAAAGCTGAAAAAGAAAAAGCGATTGAGGAGAAAAAAAAGGAAAAAGAGCGAAAGGAGTTTTTTGCAAAAAAGAAGAAAAGAAAGAATTTTTGGTTCGAAAAATATCGTTGGTTTATAAGTAGTGACAGAAATGTTGTAGTTGGAGGTAGGGATGCTAAAACCAATGATGAAGTTGTAAAAAAGTATTTGAAAGAAGGAGATCGGTATGTTCATGCCGATATTAGTGGCGCCCCTAGCATTGTAGTTAAAAAAAGAGACATTGATAACAAAGAAATAGAGATTTCTGAAGAGACTTTAAAGGAGAGCTGTGTTTTTGCTGCTAGCTATAGTAAAGCTTGGAAACAGTTTGCTGAGGCAGAAGCCTATTGGGTTCACCCTGAACAGGTGAGTAAATCCCCTCAGAGCGGAGAATTTGTCCCACGTGGCGCTTTTATAATCCGAGGTAAACGTAATTATCATAAATGTAAACTTGAAGTAGCGATAGGTAAAATTATGGTTGGCGGAGTTGAAAAAGTGATGGGTGGACCAGTTGCTGCTTTGAAAAAACATTCAGATCGGTATGTTGTATTGGAGCCAGGTAACGTTAAAAAAAGTGATGTTGCTAATAAAATCGCTGATGTTTTCGATGAAGACGTTGAAGATATTAGTAGAGTCATGCCCCCTGGCGGATGCGTTATTGTTGATTCAGAAGGAGTAAAATTATGAAGATAGTTTATCAGGATAAAGAGCGGGAGGAAATAAAAGTTGTTCCGGAGAATTTAGATGACATCTGGCATCTTTATAATGTAATCGAAGAAGATGATCTTGTAAGAATGGTTACTTTTAGGACAGAAGAACAAAGAGATGATATGCAGAGAGCAAAAAAACCTAGTAAAAAAAAGATGAAACTTGGTTTAAGAGTTGAGGATGTAGAGTTCCATAAATTTTCTGATAGATTACGTGTACAAGGAGTTATAGAGGAAGGACCTCAGGAGCATGGTTCCCATCATACTTTTAACGTTGAAGCAGAAAAAATGACACCTATAACCATTATCAAAGACGACTGGAAGGATCATCAGCTGGATCGTCTAAAAGAAGCCGTTAGGCAGAGTAAACAGGCTTTGTTAACCTTTGTATCTTTAGATGATGAAACTGCTACCATCGCTGTTTTAAGGCAGAGTGGAGTAGAGAAAATCGCTGATATTGATTCAAAAAAATCTGGTAAAATGTATGATACAGATAGCTATAACGAGAAAGAATATTTCGGTGAGATTATAACTGTGGTAGAGAACAACAAGAAACCCGGAGGAACATTGGTGATATTGGGGCCAGGTTTTGTCAAAGATCGTTTTGTTAAATTTGGAAAAGAGAAGCATCCTGAAATTTTTGATAATTATGTTGTTCATAACGCAGGTCAAGCAGGTATGAACGGCGTTATGGAAGCTATTAAATCTGGTGTGGTTAAACAGATTACTAAAGAAAACCGTGTAGTCTATGAAACCGAGTTGGTGGAAAAACTTTTTAGAGAAATCAAAAAAAATGGTTTAGCTTCTTATGGGATGGAAAAAGTTGAATATGCTTTGAAAAATGGGGCGGTAGAACATCTTCTTTTAACTGATGAATTAACCCGTACATCAGAGGGAGAAAAACTTTTACAGATTGCTAAGGAAAACAAATCTCAGTTTACTATAATAAATACGATGCATGAGGCAGGAGAAAAATTGCAAGGATTAGGTGGAGTTGGAGCTATTTTAAGATTTAAAATATAAAAGATAAAAAGAGAGATGAAAAAGATTTTTTTATAAGCTACCTGTAGTTACCATGTTATTAAATGCTTCTGACTTGTATATACTTTTGTCTCTGTTTGTACTCAAAGATGTTTCATCATCTTCCACGTTGTCTCCACCAGTTTCCTCTTCCATTAAAGAGTAGTCGAAATAGGTGTATTCCACGTTTAGATCAAACTGATCATTCTTCATTACTTCACGTAACAAAGCAATCGGTCTGAGAAAACCTTCTTTGACATTTATACTAACTCTAACATTATATGTTTTGTCATAAGTGAAATATTCTTCCTCAAGAATACTTTCAGCTTCTTCTCTGCTTTCAGCTTCTATTTCCCCCATCTGTATCGCGTCGCCAATGGGAACTGTAATAGTAGTATTTCCTGAGCCGGTTATCTGCTGTTTTTCAATTACTTCATTGTCTTCATCCATTATTTCAATAGTTAAAGTGTCTCTTCCAGCTTTCTTTAACAAACCGAAAAGCATGCCTGAGATGCTATCTTGATATTCAACAGTAAATTCTACGTTTTTAAGGTTGTCTTGAGTTAAATTCAAAGTTCCAAGATAGGGTTGACTCCTCTTTTTTAATATTTTATTTTTAACTAAGTAATCGGTATTATCCGGTGATGTCGATACAGTTTTTTCTTCATTTGTAACTGTGTAAAAATTGGTTTCTTCTATGGGTTCTTCCTCTTTCTCTTCAGGTTCTCCCTGTGAAGCTACATATATACCTATACCTGCTAAAACTAAAATTACTACACCTACAATTGCTATAATTTTATCAGATTTTTTCAAATTCATAACTTGTTTTTCACCTAGTTTACCGTTGTTTTTTTATTCTAAATTATTATTTATCTATTATTATAGTATATTTAGGCCTTTATTAAATTTTCTGTTTATATTGCTAAATATCAATATTTTAATAGTATTATCCTACAAGAGTTTATAAAAATATGTTTGTTTTATTATATTCTTTTATATAGTTAAGGATAGTTCACATCCACATTTTGAGCATCTACTTTCCTTTAAACCTTTTTTCTGAGCTGAAAAACCACGGCGGGAAATACAGATATTGTTACAATTAGGACAAAACGTGTTATCATGTTTACCAGGTGGTACATTTCCCAGATAGGGATGTTGTATTCCAGATTCTTTAGCTATCTCATGTGCCTGGTTCATAGTCTCTATAGAAGTCATAGAGACATCTCTCATTTTATAATCTGGATGAAAACGGGAAAAATGAACAGGTGTCTCTTCACCAAGTTTTTCAGTTACCCAGCTACAAAAATCTTGTATTTCCTCTTCAGAATCATTATAGCCAGGTATAATCAAATAGGTGACCTCTAAATGTAAACCAAGTTTTTTGGAAAGTTCACAGCTCTCTAACACAGGCTTAAGACGAGCTTTACATACCTCTTTGTAGAAGTCATTATTAAACGCTTTTACATCAATATTTAAAGCATCCAGATAAGGAGCAATTTCCCTCAGCGGTTCTTCTTGTATATATCCGTTGGTGACATACACGTTATACAGACCCTCTTCATGAGCAAGTTTAGCAGTATCGAAACTAAATTCATACCAAATACCCGGTTCATTATATGTCCAAGCTATTCCTTCGCAACCTTTATCTTTAGCTAAGGAGACTATTTCTTCAGGTGAATAATTTTTCATATATGGGAAATCATCTGGTGATGCACGACTAATAGTAGCGTTTTGACAATGCATACATCTAAAATTACAGCCTACCGTCCCTAAAGACAATGCCTTTGTTCCGGGTTTAAAATGATACAACGGTTTTTTTTCTATAGGGTCTACAGCTACTGACGAACAAGAACCATATATCAGAGTATACAGTTTCTGCCCCTCGTTTTTACGTACTCCACAAAAACCAGTCTGATTATTTTTTATCTTACAGTTTTGATTACATAGTTTACACTCTACCTGACTATCCTTTATGGTCTCCCAAAACCTGGCTTTTTTTTTCATTAATAACCGCTTCTTTTTAATAGACAAGAAAAGGTATATTAAAATTATCCCACAAAAAATAAGGGTTTTTATCCTAATATAAGCCCATCATTGTTACGGAAAAAGCCTTTATCCGGATACATGTCATTGATTTGAGGGTGCATTCCACTAAAATAGTCAAGATCCTTATTTTTTCTTAAATTATAACTGGCATAGTAAAAAGCTTCTTCAACAGATACTTTTCCATCTTTAAATATATCTAAACGGGTTTTTCGTCCAAGGTTAAAAACCCATGGTTTAAAACCATCAGCTTTACCAGTTTTTATTCCATCAAACCACAAAAGTGTAAACAATGGACCACTCTCAGTACTCGCATATCCTTCTCTAAACTTACTGGCCCCAGAGATGATCACTCTACCAGATGATGACAGATCAGAGCGGAACAAAAACATCTCCGGTAGATTCAGGATAGTTTTATCAGCAAAACCTCCACTATAACAGGCATCAACAACGATACATGATTCTTTGGCGTTTAAACCAGAAAGCCAACCACCGAGTTGTTCATCAGTTAACTTTCCATCCCAAAGAAAAATAGCGCTTCTCTGCAATAGTTTACCACCAGTTAACTCCTTGCTACTATCCCCCAATCCATGACCAAAAAACCAGAGGAAAACTTCACTATCCTCATACTGGTTAGCCTTTTCCACCACATGGCTAATAACAGATTTTACGCTAGACCTTGTCGCAGAGCCATAGTTAATATCATATTCATGTTCTCTCTCTTGTAATGTAACAAATCTTTCACCGTATCCATTGTTTCTTCTTAGCCAACCGTCGTCAAAAAGAATAAAAATGTTATCTGTAGGGTATCCATAGTTTTCAATAAAATAAGAAGCCATATCTTCTGATAGATGTAATCCACCGTTCCCTAGTTTTTTATTTTCTTCTGGTGCTGAATTTGCCGCTGCTACAAAAACCGCCCATTTATGGGAGTTTGTCTCCACGGATTCAACGTTGTCTACAGTCACCGTAACAGAGTCTATAGTAGAATAACTTATACCGTCATGGGCTTGGGCTTTGATAGTATATGTACCATCGTTTACGTCGAAAGTGTTCCATTCATAGCTCCATTGTCCGAAACCATCTGCAGTATGCCATTCACCGTCAATCCAGATTCTTACCAACGAGTTTTCATATCCATCATCAGGGTCATAGGCGGTGCCACTTATCATAACTATGCTAGAAACATCGTTTCCACCTTTAGGATGATTTATTAAAACTTTAGGAGGAGTATTTTTATCTTTTTCTTCATCATCCATTACAAAAAAGGCTGATAAAATAGCTATAGCTATAAAAGCTGCTACTATAATTGTTATAACTTTTTTATCCATTGGATGGTGCACCGTTCCTATAAATATATTATTTTGTTATTATTTAAAGGTTTTATTTAACAAATATTATCGAATATAGGAAAATAAACTGTTTTTATAAGAGGGAGGAGGGTTTTCTATTTAAAGTGTTCAAAACCTTTATTTTCTAAAATTTGAGTGTTTTTGTCTTCAATTATAATCTTTTTTTGTTGGGTTACCACCCCTATTTTGGTCAAACTACTGTTGTTTTTCTCAATTTTTTCTTTTACTTTTTCAAAATTTTCCGGATTTAACGTTAAGAGAAGTTCATAGTCTCCACCAAAATGTAAAACGTTAAAATCTAAGTCAAAATCTTTTCTATCTGATAAAAACTTGGCTGTATCAGAGACGGGTATCTGGTTTCTATATATTTTGAATCCTACTTTGTTAATATCTTTAAGTTGGTAAAGAGAAGAGGAAAGTCCATCTGATATATCCATACAGCAGTTTATCATTCCAGTTTCACTAAGAATCTTCCCCTCTTTGATGCGGGTATATGGTTTGGTTAACCCCAATTGTAGTTTTTTATTTTTTAGATTATTTTTTAGGCTATAGTATCCTGCTCCAGCTTTACCAAGATCTCCGGTAACTGCTATGATATCTCCAATTTCTGCTCCTCTTCGGCTCATAAAAAGTTTTTTATCTACTAATCCAAAAGCGGTTCCGGCTATTGTGAAATTAGAGTTTTCTTTTGTGTCTCCACCTACTATTGAGCAATTGTATTCAGTTGCGCATTCATCTGCACCTTTCATAAGCTTCTTTAGAAAATCCTCTGAGGTTTTTTTGGGTAAACCAAGTGACAAGACTATTCCTAATGGTTTTCCGCCTTTGGCGGCGATATCACTAAGGTTGATAGCTACTATAAACCATCCTATCTCCCAAGGAGTCATTTTATCAGGGATATGGGTTTTTTCACAGATCATATCTGTTGAAATAAGAAGATAATCATCGTTTAACTTGAAAGCAGCACAGTCATCTCCTATACCTATGGCTTCACTTCCTCTGGTCAAAAACTCTGAAATAAGATTTATTGCTTTTCTTTCACCAAGATCTTCTATAGTTGCCACAACAAGAAAAGATAGAAGCGTTTTCATTCAAAAACTTTATTCATAAAAAAAGTATAACTCTAAAAAAATCTAAGTTTCCATGGGAGGATTAGTTTGATTTGAAAAGAATGACATATAGAGATAGTGGGGTAGACATCGAAAAGGAGGAAAAAGCGATAAAAGAAATGCTCACTAGTTTTAAAGCAGAAAGAAAAGGGCTTGGGGAACCACTAGGTGGACATTATGCAGGGATGGTAGATTTTGGAGAACATGCTCTTGTTATGTGTACAGATGGAGTAGGGAGCAAAGTTTTGATTGCTAACCAAATGAGAAAATGGAACACTGTAGGTATAGACTGTATAGCTATGAATGTCAACGACGCGGTATGTGTAGGGGCCGAACCTATAGCTTTTGTAGACTACCTCGCTATAGACAAACCAGAACCAGAAAAAACCAAAGAGATAGGGGAAGGACTTCAAAAAGGAGCAGAACACTCTAACATATCAATTATAGGTGGAGAAACTGCTTCACTTCCGGAGATAGTAAATGGTTTTGATCTCGCTGGCACCTGCCTAGCATTTCTTAAAAAAGATCAGATTGTAACTGGTGAAAAAATAAAACCAGGAGATAAAATCATAGGGTTGTCTAGCAGTGGAATACATTCCAACGGTTTAACCCTCGCTAGAAAAGTTGTAGAGGAAAACAACTATTCATACGATGATTCTTTTCCAGAAGACTTATATCCCGGTAAAAAAATCGGTGAAATATTGCTTACACCTACACAGATTTATGTGAAAGAAATACTAAAATTGTTTGAAAAAATACATCCTCATGGTTTAGCCCATATAACTGGTGGAGGTCTCCGTAATTTTTCACGGCTGAATAAAAAAGTAAAATATGTTTTAAACGATTTGTTTGAACCTCAACCGATATTTGATTTTATCCAACAACAAGGAAATGTGGAGACAAAAGAGATGTATCAAACCTTTAACATGGGTATGGGTTTCGCAGTAATAGTATCTTCACAAGACGAAGAAGAGACAATTTCAATTCTAGAGAAATATTCAGATTCAAAGGTGAAAACTGTTGGAGAAATAAGCAAAGGAGAAGGTGTTGAAGCAAATAGAATAAAATTTTAAACTCCAAAAAAAAACGACGATTGTAGCTATAATTTAAACATTAGGTGGATAAGAGCTATTATAACTGGTTGATGTAAAAAATATATCATCAGGGAATGTCTACCTATAAAACAAAGTGTTTTTATTATCTTAAAATGCGACATATCCGGGATTTTATGTCTTCTTTGATAGTTTGGATACAAATTTTTCCCAATAAAAATACCTGTTAATACTACTCCAAACCAAGGGAGCAATGGAAAATAATCAACAGTGTAAAAATCTGAGGGTATAAAACCTATCCAGAGAAGCCAAGGGAAACTAAATGTAAAATTCTGAAGTATTAAACCACCAGCTATGCATAAGAGTCCAGCTGGTAGAGCATATAATGGTTTTTTTAGAAAGAAACTACCTAAAATTATAGATAATCCTATACAATGAAGAACACCGAATACAACAAAACCTTCTCCGAGATATAGTAAAGTTATAGCTGTTATAACCATCCCTAATAAAAATATTTTAACTCCTCTTTTCCAGAATATATACAAGATTTCTTTATGACTTAATCTTTTTTCTTTTCTAGTAAAACTAAGATATAGAGAGATACCTACCAATAGGAGGAAGATTCCGCCGATGGGATAGAGGAAAAAACGCCAAAACAGACCATGGATGTTTATACTATATGCCTGGTAAAAATTCAAATCATAGAAAACATGATAGGTTATCATCATTATGACTGCTATGCCACGTAGGGTGTCTATCTCCCAGAAACGATTTTTTTGTTTGTCTTTCACGAGTATTCTATCTTTTAGGAAAAGGTTGTGTGTTATAAAAAAATGTTGAAAAAGTAGCGGGGAGTGGATTCGAACCACTGATCTACGGGTTATGGGCCCGTCGGGATCTCCTGGCTACCCCACCCCGCTATTTTTGATATAGAAGAGGATTAGTCACTTCCTTCGTGAATAAAGTTTCTCATACTTAAATTTAGTACTTATTCTAAATTCCCATACACATTAGCCGAAATGATGCTTATGGATTCTTGTTGTAATGTTTAGTCTATTACAAAAAAATTTTGTTTTCAGTGTAAATTCTTTTTTGGGATCATTATATGATAAAAAAAGAACTATGGTTAATGTTATAAAAATGTTTCTTCTATTCAGTATGCAGAAATAGTAAGTGAAAATATTGCTAATTTATTTTATATATAGGTTAAAAACAAGTTCCTGTTATGTTTGATAGAAAAATATTATTAAATAGTTATGGATTAATTAATTTTAAGGGAGGAAAGTTCAGGAAAAATGAATATTAAAACTAAGTTGATTAGAAAAAAAGCTGCGTCCCCTAAAGTCTGCTCCAAATGTAACAGTAAGATAGCAAAAGGAGAGATATATCATCAAGAAGAAGGAGTAGACGAACATCTTCATTCTATGCTTGCACGACAATTTTGTACTAACTGTTATGCTAAATATGGTGAACCGCAGCTTATCGACCGAGAGGGAGATGAAAACAAATTGTTTTAAAGATTAGGAAAAGTTATTTTTCTCGAAAAAGTTTTTGAGTGGAATCTATATTACTGGTGCAGATAAATTGTATTGCAGGGGTACCCGAGTGGTCAAAGGGGCAGGGCTTAGGTGTGCAAAAATATATAATTAAATGTTTCGTCTTAAGACTCAAAATAGCTCTTGCCTATACGGTTGATATAGCTGTATAAACTTGTTAATAGTCTTGCACTGAGATACCCTGTGACGTAGGTCTTCGAGCGTTCGAATCGCTCCCCCTGCACTAACCAAAAAATGGATGTTTAATCAGATCTTACGAGGATATGTTAAATAATGAAAGTTATTGCTTTCACAGGTATGCCTTGTTCAGGTAAAACAGAAGCAGTAAAAGTTGCAAAACAGATGGGGTTACCAGTTATACGGATGGGTGACTTAGTCTGGGAAGAGGTAAAAGACAGAGACTTAGAGCTCACTAATGAAAACGTAGGCGATATAGCAAATAAGATGCGTGACAAACATGGTCTAGAGATATGGGCAAAACGGACGTTGGAAAAAATACGTCAGATGGAAAAAACAGATGTCCTGGTTATAGATGGCATTAGAAACATTGAAGAAATCGAGTTTTTTGAAGAAGAATTAGAAGAAAAATTTATTTTGATAGCGATCGAAGCCTCTGATGAAATAAGACATAAAAGAGCTATGAAACGAGGAAGAAAAGATGACGCTAAAAACCTTGAAAAGATTAAAGATAGAGATAAGAGAGAGCAGGGGTGGGGGATTGAAGAGGTTATAACTGCAGCAGATACAGTAGTCTACAATGAAGAAGGGATAAAACAATTTCGTGATGAAATCAGAGAGATTATAGAGGGACTAAAAGACAGTTGAAAGAACTCTACAGCTGCCTTCTTTTAAAAAGATACGTTATTATTAAAATAGCTATTACAACAAGAATTAATGCTACATATTGAAAAAAGTTAAAACCACTATTTTTTTTATCAGTACACTCAGAGCTGTTTTTATCGTCGTTTATTTCATCAGGTGTATCTATCAATATTTTGGCGACTTGTTCTACCTTTAAATTATCTTGACCCTCAGAGTTTATTTTAAAAGTAACCCATACCTCCCATTTTTCACCTTTAAAACTATAGTTTTTTGGGATGTTTAAATGAATGTAGAAGTTAGTTTTGTTATGTGGAAATATTTCTTGCCATGATGGAGTTACATCTATCCAAGATAGATTAGAAATGTTTGTTCTATCTTTTTTTCTGGTTGGCTGATAAGGATGTTCTTTGTACCATGTTACATTCAACTGTTCTTCTTTGTTGTTATAAATAGATATTTTCCTAGTGGTGTTACCTGGCTGGTAATCATGTGTTAGATTTATCTGTGTCTCTGCAGGTTCTAACACAAAAGAAGCTGAGCCACTGTTGCATAATAGTATTGTTAGAATAGCTGTTATTATGAGTATTTGTTTTTTCATAGAATCTATCTGAAAATGTTTTTTTATTTACCAAAGTTTTGTTTTGTTATTAGTTCATCTACTTTTGCTTCGATATCTCTCCCTTTTTGGCCGTAATTTTTATTTTTTGTTACCCCAGTGAGTATCTTATCTATTTTTGATTCGATATCCTCTATAACGATTGAACTGTCAGATATGTTTTCTTCTATAGTTATATCTTTTATTTTTTCTGATGGAGGGAACGTTTCATCTGGTTGGTCGGTCGATGGTTTCGGTTTCTGTTTTTCTTCAGCATACATTTCTTTCTGCATTGCATCCAATTTTTCCATGTATTGACCTACTGTATGCTGCATATCTTGCAGCAGGTTTTTAGTTAAATCAATGGTGTCAAGTTGAGATATGTCATCATAATGTGTATAGGTTTCTGTTTTTTCGAAATCAGTAGTTTTTTTGAAAATATTTTTGTTGGTTTTTTTGTCTCTAAAGAAAACAATATAGATAGCTGTAACCGCAGCCGTTGAACCCATTAGTAGTATAGTGGCTATCATCCAGATGTTGAGCCCTTCTTCTTTGTATTCCGCAGTCATCTGGTTGGATGGGTTATATTTGTAATCCCAGCTGTTGTCATCATCTACATCTATGAGATAAATGTTATTTTGTTTTTTAACTGCTGTAGTTTGATTTTTTATCGGGTTGTATAAGATATCGTATTTGTCGTTTTGTGAGATGTTGACCATGAAATAAGATTTTCCCTCAATGTATATTCTTTCTACATCGTTAGGATTTTTAGGGTCTGATCCGATTTGTTTTTCTATTTTGTCGTTTAAACGATCTCCATCATCCTCTTTATCACCTATGTATTTTCCATCTGGAGAATCTTCATCGGGGGTACCATCGCCATCTGTATCTAAAGGATAATCTCCTGGATTTTTAGGGTTGGTATTATAGGAGTTCTCCATCTCATCAGAGTAGCCGTCACCGTCAGAATCGTCATCAAAATCATCTGGAATGCCGTCACCATCTGTATCAAGTGGATAGTTATTTGGATCATAGGGATCGGTTTCATATTTTTGTTCTTCTTCATCGGTCCATCCGTCTCCATCTGAATCGATTGTCGATGTATCTATATTAAATGTGGTGGTGGCATAGTTGCTTTTTGTTCCATCCTCTGCAATTGCTTTTACATAGAAAGTATGGATTCCATTTGAGAGATTGCTGGAAGTAGTCCAGCTGGTTCCGTCTCCGACATATATTTCAGAGTTGTCGTCTATTTTTACTGTATAACCTTCTATTTCTCCTTCATATAGGGATGGTGTCCAGGTGAATGTAGGGGTGTTGTCTGATAAAGAGGAGGTAACTCTGATGTTGTAAGGTGGTGTTACCTGAGTTGGAAGATAAAATGACATACGTGGATAATTATCCTTATATCTTTTATGTATAACATAAGGGGTGTCTCCTATATCATCGCTGTTGTTATCAGATCCAGTATAATCATCCCAGTAGTTGCCGTATTGGCCGTTGTCCCATTGGTTTCCACCCTCGCTATATGCGTTTTCGGTGTTTTTCCATAGGTTGTTACGATATATGAGGTTGTTCTCAGAATTTTGCCATATATAAACGCCGTAGGTGTTGTAGGAAATGTCACAGTGAGATATAACGTTTTTATCAGAGTTAATTCTTATGTCAATTCCTTTTTCGTTGTCGAATATTTTACAATTTTTGACTTTATGATTGTCAGAGTTAACAAGTATCAGAATACCGTTGTTGAATCCATGTACCTCTGAATTTAGAATTCTATTGTTAGTTCCACGGATTTTTGCTCCGACGCTGTCACCTTTTCCCGTGATTTCACAGTTTGAGAATGTGTTATCAGACGACCGAATCCATAAACCAAGGGTTTTACAGTTGCTAAGTATTATGTTTGAAAAAACACATTTGCCGCTATCTTTAGATACCTGTATAGCATAATTATCAGTGTTTATTATTTTTATAGAATCTACCTCAACACAACAACTGTTTATGAGTAAACCTTTTCCGCCTTGGCAGTTTATTATCGTTTCGTCTACATTTTCTCCGGTTATTTTGATTTTTTTATCGATAATTATGTTGTGTTCTTTGTAGACACCGTTCTGTATTTGTATGGTGTCTCCATTTGAGGCATCTTCTATAGCTGATTTTATTGTTGTGTAGTCTCCGTTTCCATTTTGGTTTACTGTTATGATTTCTCCTGGCGGGTTCTGTGCTGAGGGATTTGGCAATAGTATTATCAGTGAAGTGAATAGCAGTATTGCTATCACAGTAGAAGGAAAAGTTGTTTTTTTCATTTTTTTTCCTCCTTTTTGTTAGAATTTTTTTTCATCTCCCAGGTTTTTAGTTCTCCTCGTTCTGTGAAGTATATCAGTACTATGTTTTTGATTACTTCTGCTTCAGAGTTTCCTAGAGTTCCTACTTGTTCTTTTATTATCTTCCTAACGACGGGCGGAAAACCAACAGGCACTCTAGAACTTTGGCTCATATATGAGTCTAATATGATTCACAATTTAAAAAGGTTTCTAAAACAATTCTTATTAATTTAAATCTTTTAGATAGGAGATATATGATCTTTCAAGCATGATAATATTCTTTTCATATGTGAATCATATATGAATCAGTAATTTATTTTGTTCAGATTATAGAAAGATTTAGCAAAGTATGAATCATATATGAATCACATATATAGGCAATATCAAAGGATTTATAAAGATTTCTATCATATGCTAGGGAGAAATAAACAATATTTAAGCCCACATAAATGAATCATATATGAATCAAAATGGTTTAAATGAAAAAGGCAAATACACTACTTATGAATCTTTTTCTTCTTGATATAAATCAACATTGCAATCAACGCCAATATCCCCGAAGAAAACCCAACTAAAACCAAAGTATTGCCACCAAAGAAAAAAGATCGATCAGGATTTTCTGGAGTAGAGATAAGAAACCTTGTCGATACAGCAGTCTGAAGATTTACACCATCCTCATTTTTATTCTTACCGGCATAAGTAGTAACCCATACCTCCCAACTTTCATTATAAAAACGGGATCTTTCGTCTTTCGGTATATCAATCGTTACATTGAAAGTTTTAGACTCTTTAGCGCCAACCACAAAAGATTCAGATTCCACTTTAATCCACGATAAATCAGGTATATCGGAATAACCTTCTACTCTATTATCCATATCTGGGGTTCTAACTTTAGCAGATACTTTAACGGGGAAAGAATTCTTATTATATACCTCTATTGAATGCTGAATTTTTTCCTCAGAATATTCTTTAATATCTACATTTATCCTTGCAGGCCAAACTGAAACATCACCAATCCCCTCCACAGGAAATGAAAAAATAATTGGGAATAAAATGAATAGAATAAATACAACTTTCAACAAGTAACTTCTAAACATGCTAAATATCACCCATCCCGATGACAAATAACAATAATACATTATCCTTTTAATAAAATTATCTAAAAAGCCATGGAAAAAAATATTTGATTTTAAAAGAAAAAATATGGAGAGGTTTAATGATTAATCTGTACCTTCAACTGTTATAGTACAATTAACCGCACCAGGACTCTGACTAGAAAGCTGACCCAGTTCTATCTGTATACCAAAAGTCTCAGTTCCAGAAGAAGCAAGATCATTTTCGATAGTCTGAGCTGAAGATTTGATACCAGTCCAACTTCCAAGGTCGCCGCTGTCATCCTGAGCTTGAATAGCAAATTGGTCTGTACTTGGGCTACTGTCAACAGCTGTTAAAGTACCAGTATTGCTGGTACATTGAACGGTAACTGTTCCTAAAGTCGTGGAACCATTGTTTTCAGCGGTAAAAGTAGTGGTATCAGTATTTTTGGTTTGGCCTGAGTAAATCGTTTGAAAATCATGATAACCATATGCGTTAATAGTAACATTTCCCTCCGGAGTAAAATCAACATATACTGTATCTGTAGCTGCCCAACCGACAAATACAAGAGGGGTTACTGCGAAAAACACCAAAGTCAAAGCTATGCCTATAATAAATAATCTCTTAACATTTTCCATATCATTGCATCCCATCAATCATTTCCCTCCAGCGAAAGAGAGTACTATGTTTATACAAAGAGGGATTTTTATAGTTTTTGTGCAGGTGATAATGCGGGTAAAAAAGTTTGACTAAACGAAAAAAAAAGTAAAAAAAAATAAAGGAGAACAAGGTGCCGTATTTACTCTAAGAGCTTAGGTAAACCTTTCTTGATTTTTTCTGCTGTCTTTTTACCGATACCGTTTATAGATAATAGTTCTTCTTCGCTTAAATTAGATAATTCCTCTAAATAGTTTATGTTGCCTTGTTTTAAACTATCAACGGTAGATGATCCTACACCATCTATTTCCATTATTTTTTGGATGTCAGTCTTTTTTCTATTTTTTGAATGTTTCAAATTTTCGTTTTTAGAGTTTTTGACAGAATTTTTTAGTTTGTTTAACACCGCCATAGCTTTTGGTGGTTTGAAAAACAATAGTAGTGCGATTATTGTGGCAGCTGATGCAACTATGATTATCCATATTATTGTTGAAGTCAAAGTTTTTTCTGGTATTTGTTTTTTATTTTTAGTGATCTTTATTGTTACTGTATCGTAGGCGGTGTAGTTGTCATCATCTGTAACTTTTAAGGTTACGTTGTAAATTCCTTTTCTTTTGTAGCTATGGTGTGGGTTTTTCTTATGTGAGATGTTTCCATCGTCGAAGTACCATGTGAAAGTTGTGATGTTGCCGTCTGGATCATAGCTCTGTGAGGCGTCAAATCTTATTTTTTCGTCTATTCGTCCATCATAGGATACTTTTATTTTTGCAACAGGTAGATTTTCGTCTTTTGGGGAGGATAGTATGGTTATGTTATGGTGGCTGGTGTTTTTTGCTTCGTGGTTGTCTTTAACTTGTAGTTTTACGGTTTTATTTCCACTTTTGTTGTAGCTGTAATGATATTTGCTGTTGTTTATCCATTCTGTATCCCATACGTTGTCGTTGTTGAAATTCCAGCGGTAGCTGATTATTTTTCCATCTGGGTCGTAGCTTTCATTTGCGAAGAAAGGCATAGTATGGTTTACAAATCCTTTTTCATCGACGTGTATTATTGCAACGGGTTTTTTGTTTAAAATTTGAATTACTTTGGTATCTGTATCTGTTAAGTCTGTATTGTCTTTGACTTGTAGAGTAATTGTATGGTTTCCTGGTTTTGTGAATGTGTGTTGAGTCCAGTTTTTCGTTGTCCAGTTGGTGTCCCATGTGTTGTCACTGTTGAAATCCCAGCGATATGCGACTACTTCGCCATCTGAGTCATAGCTATTATTTCCATATAGTGAAATTTTTTGTTTTATGTATCCTTGTTTTGGTGCTGTTATATTTGCAATAGGAGGTGTGTTTGTAGGGGGATTATATGGTGGCGGGGTAGAGGGTTCAGGTTTTGTGGTAAAACTCCAAGTGTTTGATTGGTTTTCATTGAGTGAATCGTTTGCTATTGCATACCAGTTATATGTGGTTTCGTAGTTTAGTCCAGACCATATGATAGATGCGTTGAATCCATGGGCGGAGATATCGCTACCTATTAGGTTGTTTGAGCTGTCGTAGAAGTAGACGGTTATGGTTTGATTTGGATCTTGGTCTTGATCTGTAATGTGGACTTTTAGTGTTACCGACAAATCAAGATTTTCTGCGTTATCTTGAGGGTTAATTAGCTCGGGTTTGTTTGGAGGAAGATTTTTAGAAGGTGTAAATTCTATGTATGCCTCCCCAGCTTTTACAGTAAATTCTAAAATAAAAGGATTTAGTAATAAAGTAATTATAAGGAGAAATAGAATTATTTTTGTTTTTGTATTCTTTCCTTTCATCTTTTTGTTTCCAGCCTTTCCATTCTTTCAATCAAACTATATGATATACTGTATCACGCTAATCTTTGACACTAAAATTATTTAAGTATATCCTGTCAAAAAGACAAACTGAAAGAATAACACAAAAAAAAGAATAGAATTAAGATTCAAACTGAGATATTAACTTGCTACAGATTTAAAAGTGACAACAAAAGACAAAGGATTAAGATTAGTAGAGGTAGTAGCAGTCAATATCTTCAAATCAAAACTCTGAGAGTTTCCACTACCCAGACTGCTGACAAACAGATTATAACTGGTTTGTATATTTGTCCAACCGCCGCCTTTATCATATTGCAAACTAAACTCATCATGCCCGGGGGTGTTTTTAAGCTTCCATTC
Organism: Thermoplasmatota archaeon; assembly: GCA_036626215.1. Classification (GTDB taxonomy): domain Archaea; phylum Thermoplasmatota; class E2; order DHVEG-1; family DHVEG-1; genus JAZKSG01. The sequence goes on along the minus strand of JAZKSG010000013.1, from coordinate 934 downwards.
ATCTCCTGTTGAGACATTGGTAGCATTACTCGCCTTAATGTAAACATCTACAGCTGTATTGCCATTATTAGTTAGAGTAAAATAAGAACCTGAAGTAGAGTTTGAACTATTTAACCACAACTGTCCTTGATTCCATGTGCCAGGCGATACATCTATCTCTATTGTTTCTTGTTGATAGAACTGCAAAGAATAAAGATTACATTGTGCACCAATACCGCCACTATTGGTTTCAACTCTTGCCCCTGAAACACTTTTCTGACTGAAAGTTATGTTGGTCCAAGTAAACTTAGATATCGATCCATCATGCACTTTATTCCAACTGCCATCATATTTAACATAAACTTTAACATCTGCATCATCAAAAGAAGGAGTTTCTGTTCCTGTTGACTCTTGTGCAGCAAAAACTCTTACCCGGTCACAGTCAGAAAGAGAGGTAGACAGATTCAAATATATAGGAGAATCAGTAACACCTGTATAGGAATGATTGTCTTTATATATCATACCGTTTTTTGCTTTGTCGGGATAACTCCAATCTGCTCCTTCCGCAGTATCAGGGTTCACCCAGTCTGGGTCGCTCTTGATGGTAAACCAATAATATTCAGAAGTAATATCCGTTCCGTCGTCAGCTGTCACTTTCCAATAGTAACGCATACCATATCTGTCCGCCTGGCTGTAACCCCATGAAGCCGTACTATCAGACGAAACATCTGTAACTGTTTTCTGAAGAGTCCACGAACCAACACCATCAGTCCGATTATCAGTCGCATTATAAAATTTTACAGTCATAGTGTCTCCATCTTCATCAGACACCGTTACACTACATGTAGGTTTCAACGATTGATCTGAGGAAGCATTTGTTGGACTTGGATTTGAGATTTGTGGAGCCGTATTACCCTCTGTAAATGTGAATGATTCAGTAGCAGGAGAACCATCT
>JAZKSG010000012.1:0-31292 GCA_036626215.1 Thermoplasmatota archaeon | reverse complement strand
TTGCTTTGATTATTTTCACTTCTGTTTTTTTGTTGATAGCAAGTTATTTTCATAAAAGAAACATGATGAAAGGATTATGAATGAAAAAGAGATTTAAACTTGAAGTCTAAATCCCTTCCCCCTACATCAAAAAAATCTCTCCTTTTTACAATTTTATCTCCCTATGCAATCATAAATTCACGATTCTAAAATTGATAAAAAAACCTTAAGCTTTATAACCTTTTATTGTATATGACAATTGAAGAAAAGGATGAGGAGAGTTCTTGCTATGGGAGAAAATGATGACATTTGTAAAACTGGTATTGAAGAATTGGATGCACAGTTAGGAGGTGGAGTTCCTACAGGTAACACTGTCCTTGTTGTAGGGAGCAGTGGATCCGGAAAGACCACTTTGACTATGCAGTATCTTATTAATGGAGCTAATATGGGTGAAAGAGGAGTATTTTTTACCATCACCGAGCCTTTATTTAAACTCACTAAAAACATGGAAGGTTTCGATTTTTATGATAAAAAGCTCATAGAAAATGGTATGGTAAATCTGATAGACCTACGTATCATAAGTGAACGACTAGGTTTAGACACCGAAAAATATAGCGTTGAAGATGCTAGCGCCCTACTGGATGTATTAAGAGATATAGCTGATGAATTAAACGTAAAAAGACTAGTGATAGACTCAATAACAGCTCTATGTTACAGACTCCAATCTAAAGAAATGATACGTGATTTTATATTCAAACTAGGATCATCTTTAGCAGCTATGAAATGTACAACTCTTTTAACATCTGAAGTTCCACCTAGAACTTTTACATACTCTCAATATGGAATTGAAGAATTTATTTCGGATGGAATAATATTCCTCGGTGATGTGGAGAGAAAAGGAGATCTTATACGGACTTTCCAACTGATAAAGATGCGTGGTGCAAACCATAGCAGAGTAAAATCAGCTATGAGTATTTCTACTGCAAACGGCGTGGAGATAACACCACTTCTTAAATCACAATAACATAGAATATGTGGAGTAAAAACAGAATCGATAGAAAACGAAAATGGATTGGTATAGTATTTGTGTGAGGGGATACAGATAGATGGCTAACGTTTTAATTGATGGATTAAAAGAAAGGATTTCTAAAGCCATAAAGATAAATCAATCAATAGGGATATTGCTTCCTGGTAACAATTATTCTGATTTAACTCAGGCGTTATTTGAACGTATACATAGCAACCCAGAAGAAGCCTGGGTATACATAACGGTTAGTAAACCCTTTGAAAATCTGGTTCAAAGATTTAGTTTCCTAGAAACTGATTCCAATATAAAAATCATAGATTGTATCTCCAGAGCAGCAGGTATATCCCATGCTTCCTCTAACTGTATCTATGTAGAAAGTCCTACCCTTCTGGAAAAACTTAGTTTAGAGATTATGAATGTGTTCAAAAATGTAGATCAAGACGCTCAAAAATTCTTAGTTTTAGACTCTCTAAGCAACCTAATTATTTACAACAACCCCGCGTTGGTAACCGAGTTTTTCTACCATATGTTGAACAAAACTAGAGCTAGAGATATACACATAATATCTTTAGCACTTGAAGAAGAAGGGATGGATGCTCAGATAAATCGTTTGCTTTACCTAAATGATAAGATAATAAAAGTTAGAGACTCCTTTATCTAAAGAATGTTAGAAGTTTTTTTGGTGATGAAAAATTAAAATGAATAAATCATTTAAAAAATTAGAAAAATCGGAAAAATCCATATTTATAACCCAACCTGAAACTGTAGAAGAACTTATACAAAGAAAAAAAACTGCTTTAGAAGTAGCAGAAGGAAAATTCAGAGAGAGTGGTGGAAAAATAGAAACGGTTATGCAGACCGGTGAAGCCTTTGGAAGAGGACTCTTTGAAGAGTATCTAAAGGAAGATATTGAGGAAATGGAAAACTGTACATTGGAAGACTGGGTTAAACCTGTTGTCAAAAAAATTTTTAATCCACTTGGAACTGGTGCAACGTTTACGAATGTTTCTGAGGACACTATAGAATCAATTATATTTAGATATGAAAATGTTGAAGAAATAGATCATGAGATGGAAACTTTGTTTCACTATGGATTCCTTAGAGGATTATTCCGAAGTGTTTTTCCAGATGGAGAAATATCTATAGAAAGCTGTATGGCTGACGGATCACCTTTAGATAGATTCACTTTTAAAGCTATTACCTCAAATAAAAAAATAAAGGAATTATGAATTTATGGTTGAAGATGGTGACCCTATTGGTTCATTAGACGACGATTCAGATAAACCTGAAGCAGGAGATTTTTTTAGATCTGCCTCCGAAAAAAAGAAAGATGAGTTTATAAGTACAGGCATAAATAAACTTGACAATCTATTGGAAGGTGGAGCTCCAAGAGGATACTCTGTTTTAATATTGGGTACACCAGGTAGTAGCGTTGAAATACTTAGTAAACAGATTGCTTCTACTGAAAGTTCATTATATGTTAGCACTGAGGAAACTAGGGAAGAAGTAGAAGATACAATGGACCGTTTCAACTGGGATAACTCCAGCATGGATATCTTAGATATAGCTACAGATTATTCAAAGGCTGTATTGTCAGGTGAAGAAAAAAGAGTTAATGTTTTCCATCAGAGATCCAAAGTAAAACTTAAAGAATTGATTGAAATAGGCTCTTCAGGTATGCCCAACATACAGAAGGGGGGCCAAGATTTCTTAGCTATACTATCGGACCGTATAAAAAAAGCGGAGGACAAACAAAAAATAGTGATAAACTCTTTGGATTTCTTTTTGAGTCAATACTCTCAAGAGGAGGTTTTAAGGACTCTCCATGCTGCAAAAATCAGCAACGTCCAAAATAAAAACGCTCTTTTTATCATTATGACTAAAGGCATCCATGGAGATGTCTTCGAGAGAAAAATGGAAGGATTAGCTGATTGTGTAATTGAATTAGAAGTTTTACAGAAAGGATCAAAATTCGAACGGTTTTTAGCTGTTAAAAAAATGAAAAACTATGCAAAAAAAATTGGTATAGCCCGTTATACTATAGACAGCAGTGGATTTGTACTCGAAATGATTGAGAGAATAATGTAACCTCTAAAACTCCTTTTCTACGTTTTCATATTATGTAGGTGTATATGTAGATAGAATTCAGTTTTTCCGACTGTTTTATAAAGGATAAATACATTACATATAAATTGTGAGGATGGGATGCAAAGCAGAGAAAATGATGATAATGTAGTCGCTGTTAGTCGACCTATTGTCATGCGTTCTCTTAGAAGAAGTAAGGTACGGAAAAAAATAGCGGAGTATCTTTTTGAGATTAGCCCTAGCTGTAGTTACACTTCGGAGATCGCATATCAGGTTAAAACTACTCCAACTAACGTTATAGGCGCTATAAGAGGAATGGGGACTCGGTATAAAGAAGACGAATCTCTTATTGGGTTGAACCTTATAGAGGAGAGGAAAGCAGGTAAAAATGTGAAACTTTATGGTTTAACTGATTTTGGTAGAGAGGTAATAGAGTCGCTAAACAGAAAAATATAACCAAAAGTTTTTTCATTTCTTCTTTCTTTGTACCACAGCCCTTAAAAACAATTACTGTATATCTGATTTTCTGAGTTCAGTATATAAAAAAACATGATGTTTCGGGAGGTCAAAGTTTAAAAATGAAAAATTTGGATTTAGAAAAACTACAGTATGGTACTACATTGTTAAAGAAAGGTTTCGCTAAAATGCAGAAAGGCGGCGTAGTGATGGATGTAACCAATAGTGAGCAAGCTCAGATCGCTGAAGATAGTGGCGCTGTAGCGGTTATGGCTTTAGAAAGAGTCCCTGCAGACATCCGAGAAAAAGGCGGAGTTGCAAGAATGGCTGATCCAGCAGTTATATCAAATATTATTGACTCGGTGAGTATACCTGTGATGGCTAAAGCCAGAATTGGACATTTCGCTGAAGCCCAAGCTTTAGAAACACTAGGAGTAGATATGGTTGACGAATCTGAGGTTTTAACTCCTGCAGATCCCTATTATCATATCAATAAACACAAGTTTACTATCCCTTTTGTCTGCGGTTGTCGTAACCTTGGTGAAGCAATACGGAGGATTTGGGAGGGAGCCACGATGATTAGAACCAAAGGAGAAGCAGGAACAGGTAACATCATAGAAGCAATTAGACACCAGAGGATGGTGAACACTACCATCAAAACCCTCAGCGATATGAAAGACAATCAACTAAAAGAATTATCTGATGACTATTCTAAAAGTTATATAGACGCCTATGAAGAATTAACTGGGCAGAAAGCAGAAGATGAAACAATTGTTTTTGATGAATATTCCTATAAAGAGATTAAAAACGGGGTTTTTGATGTCCTTAAAGACGTTAAAAAACGTCAAAGGCTGCCTGTGGTAAACTTTGCAGCAGGTGGGGTAGCTACACCTGCAGATGCAGCGATAATGATGCAACTTGGTAGCGATGGCGTCTTTGTAGGATCCGGTATATTCAAATCAGGTAACCCTGAAAATCGTGCCAAAGCGATTGTTGAAGCAGTAGCTCATTATGATGAACCTGAAGTGATAGCTGAAGTTAGTAAAAACCTCGGGGAAGCAATGGTTGGTATAAACATTGAGGATATACCTGTAGAGCAGAGACTTCAGGATAGAGGATGGTAAAACGTAATATTGGAATCGTTGGCATACAAGGAGCCATCAGTGAACATAAAGAAATACTAAAACAAGTTTTTCAAAAAAATGACTTATCTGGAAATATTCAGATAGTTAAGAAAAAAGAGGAGATAGAAAAACTAGATGGTTTAATAATACCTGGTGGTGAAAGCACCACTATCTCTCGTTTTTTACATAAAAACCATTTAGATGAAATCATTAGAGGAAAAATAGATAACAAAACTCTATCTGTGATGGGGACTTGCGCTGGATGTGTAATACTTGGTAAACAACTCATTGACAAAGATAAAGATGATGTCAAACTTTTAAACGCGATGGATATAAAAGTAAAAAGAAACGCTTTCGGGAGACAAAAAGAATCTTTTGAGCAATCCATTAAAATTAAGTCATTCAAAGAACCCTTTAAAGCAGTGTTTATACGGGCGCCAGTAATAGCTGAGACAGATGAAAACGTAGAAATATTGGCAGAAACACAAAATCATATAGTTATGGTAAAACAAAACAACATGTTAGCTATGTCTTTTCATCCGGAATTAACTACTGATACCCGGATACATGAATATTTCTTAAAAATGATCAAAAAATAAAAAAATTGTAAAAAAAGAAAAAATTTTGTTTTTTTAGGCTTTCATTATAGCCAACAGGAATAAACCAAGAGCTATAAGAGCCCCAATTATTCCACCAACAATGGCTATAATTCCTTTGACGATGACACCCTGGAAATTTAACATTCCTTCAGGAGCGCCCATAAAACCTAACAGGTTTGCACCATACAAAAATATGACGAACACAAGCAAACCAATTACTATCAGACCGCCGCCGACTGCTCGACTTCTACCTGATCCAAAATATGCTGTAAAAATACCTGCGATTATACTTGCAACCGAAAACACTAGCGTCAGCATACTCAAAAATTGACTAACATATTCCATATACACTTTTTCCTCCTTATCTTAAAATATTACATTCTTTTTTAAAATTTAGTTCCAGTAAGGGTTTTAGTATCTATAACACCATCGATAGATCGAATTCTGTCCACCACTGTTTTCCCCAGCTTTTCAAAGTCACCAGCTTTGATTTTAGCTATCAAATCATATTCTCCGAACAAAGGATGTAATTCAACGATTTCAGGTACCTTGGAAAGCTTGTTATATACATCGTGCTCCCGTGCAGGCGCTGCACTAATAAGCACAAAACCTATAGCCATATTATCTTCTCACCCTGTTTTTCTTCATGTTATATATTTTTGAAATATAAACCTTTTCAAAAAAACCTGCTAATAATTATAATTTAATCTTTATTTCTACTTTTTGAGCGAGATTTTATTCTAATCTCTTTCTTTTTAACTGAAACAATTTTTTCGAGAGATACAGAGTCACCGGATTCTACAGTATATTCTTCTATAGATTCATCAGGCATCTTGCCATCTACTTTGTAGATGTAATAGCCTTTTTCTCCGTTTATAGATGTTATATATCTATGTTTACCTACTTCTTTCGTTTCGATTCCAGGTATTTTTTCTAAAATATTGAATAAATTCTTTTTTTTGTCTGTAGAGACAGTGTGTTCTTGTGTGTATGGATTCAATATTTCTTCAAAATTTCTTTTTTTTATCTTAAAGACATGGGTTCTACCATATTTTTTACGAGAGACCAAATTATTCTTCTCCAATATCTTCAAGTGCCTTGAAATCACTGGTTTGGATAGCCCTATTTCTCTTGCTAAACCTGATAAATGTATTTCTTTGTCTATAAGTTTTTTAAGGATTTTGATTCTTGTTTCGCTGCTCAAAGCTTTAAAAACATCACATTCGTTACCCATTTTGATAACAGTTGTTATCCAAAAAGAAATATTTTTAATTTTCTACTAGATGACCTATAACCAGATATGAATAAAGGTATATTGCTTAAAATACTGGTGCCTCTACTGTTTCTGATAGCGGTTGTAACAGCAGGGGTATTCACAGGAGTAATAACTTTTTCCTCGGATTCGCATTTTGATGACTTCAACCAAAAAGCAGGTGAAAATGAATCTATAGACTCTTCTAATCAAAACAATACTACGTCAAAAACGATGGCGGTCAATATGACTATAAACTATGGAAATGGAACCATAAACAGATACACGATTAACACTTCTAACGAAACAGTATATCATATACTTATGGAGACTTCAAAAAAATATAATTTCACAGTAAGTTCAACTTATAGTGAAAAATATGGAAGTTATCAGATACAATCAATTGGAGGGAAAAAGAACGGTGAAAACAGCAAATATTGGATATATTATGTAAACAATACAACTGGTCAAATAAGTGCAGATAAAAAAATAGTTGATAATAAAGATGAAATAACATGGAGATTTGAGAAAATCTAGCAAAGAAAAAAAAATTAAAGAAAAAAACTATTAAAGTATATGTCTAATAGAGAGAAAAATTGGAGAGACTAAAAAAATGATTAGTAAATACATTAAAGAGGAATACTATAGACCTTTAGCAGCCGTCGTTTTAATAGCTGCTGGGGTAATAGGCCGACTTTCATTAAACCAACTTCTACCTGAAACACCATCAATATATATCACCTTAAACGGTGTAACCCAACCAATGTTTATGATGGATCTCTTTTTTGTAGTGGCAGTTATATCCATAATTAGTGGACTAATATTAGGCGGATATTACACATTTATCGTCCCTATCTCTGTGATGACTATAACAGATGTCATAATTGGAAATAATTTCGTCATGTTGTTCACTTGGTCAGGTTTTATAATACTAGGATTAATAGGATATATACTTAAAAACAAAAACAGTTTTTCATTAAATAAAACACCAACTATCTTAGGTTCATCGATCGCTGGCGTTCTACTATATGATATTTGGACAAATTTTGGATGTTGGCTTGGAGGAATGTATCCTCAAAATCTAAACGGGTTAATACTCTGCTACACAATGGCGCTTCCTTTCACCTTCTGGCATCTACTCTCCACATCTATACTTATGGCATCGATAATAATACCGGTTTTACTTATCAAAGAGAAAGGTTTAATTAAAACAGATTTCCAACCTAGTCTTTTTGAAAAAAGAGCTACTATAGCAACATCATTAATCTTTTTTTCATTAGTTTTATGTTCAGCTATAGTGTAAACAATCCCTCTCTAACCTCTTTTTTAACAAAAACTCTTTAAAAACCTGATTAGTTTCAGGTAGGCTGAAAGCTTTATGGATTATTGTTTAAAACAAGCTAAAAAACAGATATCTGAATCAATTCAGAGAGCATTAGAAAAACTGGGATATAAACACGACGTTGTTCTAGAAACTCCTCCAGAAGAACTTGGAGACTACGCTTTTCCATGTTTCCCTCTGGCGCCTATAGCCAAAAAATCACCCGATCAGATAGCTAAAGAAATCAAAAACAGTTTAACACCTCCAGACTGGGTTGAAAATATTGAGGCTAAAGGAGGATATGTCAACTTTTTTTTAAACACAGATAAATTTAAAAAACAAGTCTTGAAAAACATTTTAAATAAAAAAGAAAAATATGGGTTTTTAGAAAACAAAAAGAAAAAAGTTATCGTTGAACATACCTCTGCTAATCCAAATGGACCTCTCCATGTAGGTAGAGCAAGAAACCCTATTATAGGAGATACCGTTGCACGTATTTTAAAAGCAGCAGGTTACAACGTTGAGACACAGTTCTATGTAGATGATATGGGCAAACAAGTAGCTATTCTAACATGGGGGGCGAACAACCTTAGTGAAAAAGAAGTTGAACAAACAAAAAAAGAAAAACCAGACCATAAAATGGTTAGTTTTTACCAGAAAGCTAACCAGATGATGAATGAAAACGAGGAAATTGCTGATGAAATCTCAGATATAGTAAAAAAAACCGAGGAAGGAAACACCAACGCCATAGAGTTAGTTCATAAAACATACAATCCTGTTTTAAAAGGAATCAAACAAAGCCTCAGCGATATAAACATCAGCATCGATAGTTTCATACCTGAATCAAAATTTGTTAAAAATAAAAGCGTCGAAAAAGCCCTAAATAAACTTAAAAAAACTGATTACTGTGGACGAGAGGGAAATGCTTTCTACTTAGATCTGGAACCTTTTGGCGTTAAAGGTAGAAACACAAAGTTTTTTTTAACTCGGGAGGACGGCACCACTCTTTATGCCACTCGTGACATCGCTTATCATCTATGGAAAATCAACAAATCGGATATGTTGGTGAACATTTTAGGTGAAGACCACAAACTCGAATCTAAACAAGTTAAAACAGCTTTAAAACTACTCAAAGCAGAGATATCACCACATATAATATTCTATTCTTTTGTAGCTCTACCTGAGGGAAAGATGTCTACAAGAAAAGGAAGAGTCGTATACCTTGATGATTTAATAGATGAAATAATCAAAAGAGCACAAATAGAAGTAAAAAAGAGGAGAGGAAACGAGTTACATCAAAATAAGATAAATAAGATATCTAAACAAGTAGGTATAGGCGCCCTTCGATACAACATAATAAAAGTTCAACCTGAAAAAAACATTGTATTCAAATGGGAAGAAGCATTAAATTTCGAAGGCAACGCTTCACCTTTCATACAATATTCATATGCCAGAGCCAACAGCATACTATCTAAAAAACAGGGTGAGATAAAAAATTTTGATCCACAGCAGCTAACACATCAATCAGAGATAAATCTCCTCAAACAACTATCTCAACTACCTCTTGTGATAGAAGAAGCAGCTGAAAACTTTAAACCACACCTAATTCCAAACTACCTTTTTGAAACTGCCTCTGCATTTAACCAATTCTATAGAGATTGCCCAGTTCTATCAGCTGAAAACGAAGAGTTAAAAAACACGCGTCTAAAAATGGTAGAGGCAACCTGCCATATCCTCAAAAATGGTTTAAAACTTCTAGGAATAGAATCACCCAGAGAAATGTAAACTTATCACTATGAAATATAAACAAATAAACGTAAAATCAGCTATTAATAGAATCACATCCTCTGATTTTCTTTTTGAGGGAAGATATACTATAGATCCTTATCAGAGATGTGAATTCCAATGTAGCTACTGTGACTCATCTGATAATACAATACTAATCAAAAACAATATACAACAAATCTTAGAAGAAGAACTCAGAGAAATAGAGAAAGCCCCTGTAATACTAGGATCTGTACATGACCCCTATCAAAAAGCTGAAAAAAAATATAACAAAACAAGAGAAGTACTAAAAAGACTAAAAAAACATGATTTCCCAGTTCATATACTCACCAAATCTACTCTTATACTAAAAGATCTTGATTTGTTAACTTCCCTGCACAGCTGTAGAGTTACAATAAGTATAGTCTCTCTAAAAGAGAAGGTAACAAACTGTTTTGAAAAAAAACTACCGTCAAGTCAGAACAGACTTAATACAGTACAAAAACTCTCTGAAAACAATGTAGAAGCTGGTGTGGCAATAATGCCTATCTTTCCATATATCGTTGAAGATGAATTAAACCAAGTTGTTAAACAAGCGAAGAAACATAAAGCAGCATATCTCCTCTATAAACATTTAGAACTTAAAGGAGATCAAAAAGATAGTTTCTACCAATCGTTGAAACAATGTTTTCCCTCCTTGATACAGAAATACAGGCAGCTATACTGTGATAGTTATCAACCGAATAAGGAATACATTGATTCTTTAAATCAAAAAGTCAAAAAAATATGTAAAAAACATGGATTTTAGAAAAAAATAGTTTTTTTTGTGTCTTCACAGCCTTTAGGATAATCTTCCTCCCTGCTAAATCGGATTTACCCATATAGTACTATCCTAACGAAGGTTTTTATATCCTCTCTATATTTTTTTCCGTAGAAAAAATGGATTTGAAATCAAGAAAGATATTGGAAAAACAAAATTATGGTGTAGTAGGTAACCATTCTGGGGTTAAACTCTGTCATTGGATGAGACAGAGTCTTCTTTTTGGTAGAGAATGCTATAAACAAACTTTTTATGGAATTAAATCACATCGCTGTCTACAGATGACTCCCACTGTAAATCATTGTACCCATCTCTGTCTTTTTTGTTGGAGACATCAAGGTTTCAATGAGACAGATCTTTCAGGGTGGGATGACCCTGGGTTTATTTTAGATAAATCGATTGAAGAGCAAAGACGTCTTATAACGGGTTTTAAAGGAGATGAAAGATGTGATATGGAGAAATGGGAAGAAGCAAACAATCCTAATATGGTTGCTTGTTCTCTGTCTGGTGAACCTACTTTGTATCCTCGTTTAGATGACTTTTTTGAAGAATGTCATAAAAGAGATATAACTACGTTTTTGGTGACAAATGGTACAAAACCTGATATGCTTGAAAAGATGCATACTCTGCCAAAGCAGTTGTATGTTTCTGTTATAGCACCAAATAAAAAAGTTTATAAAAAGCTGTGTTCGCCGTTGATATCTGATGGATGGGGGAAGATAAATGAGACGTTGGAGTTGCTTCCCTCTTTGGATACTCGTACTGTCGTTCGTCATACTTTAATTGATGGGTGGAATATGAAAGATAGATATATCAAACAGTTTGCTAGGTTAGATAAAAAGGCTTCTCCTATGTTTATTGAGCCTAAAGGCTATGTATTTGTGGGTTATTCACGTAAACGTATGACTATTTCTAATATGCCTTCTCATCAGAAAATAAAAGATTTTGGTAGCCATCTATCTGAACATTTGGCTTATTCTATACCTATGGAACGTGAGAAATCACGAGTAGTTTTACTATCTAAAAAACAGAAACCATGTAGATTTGATAAATAAAAAAAGATGATTAAATTTTCTTATTTTTAGTCGGTTAGATCTTCGCCGCCTGCAAACTGCATCTGGATGGTTGTGTAGAAGTCTTCTATTTCGTATAGATCTCCTTCTCCTACAACGTGTAATCTGATTTGTTCTCCTACGTCTTTTATCATTTTTAGTATCTCTTGGTTCATCTCTCGGTACATAGATGCTTCTTCTTCGTATAATGCATTCTCTAGTTCGTATGTATCTCTAGACCAGTTTTTTACTTTCTTTATTTCTTCTTCAGGTAGCATATCTGCTTTTGTTAGTAGGTTAACCTGGGATTTCTGTAGTCGGAAGTTGGTTGATATCGATAGAAGTAGTTGAGAAACAAAGCTGGAGGGTTTTTTTGCTAGAGCGTAATCCATTAGATAGGCTATCATGCTACGTTGAGGGTTGAGAGTTTGTATGAGATGTTTTCCTGCTTCTCTGAAGACGAATAATTCCAGTTGGCCGGGTGTGTCAACGAGGACGTAGTCTGCTTTGAATTGATCTATACTATTTTTTATGTCTTCTGTGTTTAAAGCAAGCATGTCTGCACAGGCTATTTGAGCTCCATTTGGCCCTAGTTCATATGAATCCATTACTTCTTCTAAAGAAATCCAGTCTCTGACGTCTACATCTGGATCATAAGGTAGATTTTCTGCACCAGGATCAAGATTTACTTTGATGGCATCTATGTCTTTTAGTTCTGTCCATCTGTTAAAATTTTTTGTAAGGGTGGATTTACCTGATCCTGCTGTGCCGATAAAGTAAATAAAGGTTTTTCCTTCCATGTTTTAACCTATAGATCTGTTATATTCCTCTAAGTTTTTCTATATGATTAACTCTCTGTTGAACTAGATCGTCTTTACCTATATCATGTCTTATAAAAATGTGCTCTCCTTTTACATGTTTTAAAGCATTCTCACAGATAGTTTCTGCATCTGAAAGTTTTTCTGACATGCCTACTACCGCTAATGATCTTGATGAAGTTGTTTCGACGTGGTCATCTTTTTTGTTTACTGAGGCATAGAATAGTTTTGCTCCTTCGTTTTCAATGTTTTCTTCATCTACATATATCTTTTCGCCTTCTCTACTTTTCCGTCCGTATCCTTCTGGTACTACATATTTACAGGCTGTTGATTTTTTACTGAGTTCTAACTTTGTTTCATTTAGATTTGTCTCCACCATGGCTTTACATATTTCTACAAAATCTGTCTCCAACAATGGTAGTACGTTCATTGCTTCAGGGTCCCCAAATCTTGCGTTTATCTCTATTATTTTTAGGCCTTCGGCAGTCAACATAAACTGGCCATATATTGGCCCTATATATGGGTCTCCTTCACTTTTTAAAGCCTCTACAACTATTTGTAGGATTGAAGCACCCTGTTCATAATCGCTTTTAGATAAAAAAGGCAGTAAACCATTTGAACAAGAATAAGAGCCCATGCCGCCAGTGTTTGGTCCATCATCACCGGGTAGAAGTCTTTTATGGTCCTGAACTGCATGTAAAGGAAGTATAGTGTCTCCATCGGAGAAAGCCTGCAGAGTGAATTCTTCTCCCTCCGCTTTTTCTTCTATTAGAACTTTTGATTCTCCACCGATTTGTTTATTGATTACTTTTTCTACGTATTGTGTAGCTTCTTCTACTCCTTGGAAATGATCTCCAGCTACTTTTACTCCTTTTCCACCGGTTAAACCTATAGGTTTTATCGCTACCTTTGCGTCTAAACTCTTTATATATTTTTTTGCTTTCTCTAAACTGGTAAAAGATTCATGTTTAATTTGCCCGGGTATCTTATATTTTTCTAAGAGGTTCCGCATCCATTCTTTATCTGTCTCAATCCTCGCTGCTTCCTTTGTAGGGGAACAAACTTTTATTCCTCTACCGTTTAACTCGTTTACTATCCCTTCTTGAAGGGGGGCCTCTGGCCCTATAATTGCTAAATTAATTTGTTTCTCTTCAGCATAATCTGCTACCTCGTTAACATTGGTTTCTTTCTCCTGTAGACATTCTTCAGCTATATTCTGTATGCCTGGGTTTAGATTTTTCATAACTGAGTATAACTTTGCGTTTTTAGAACGGTGAACTGCATCACATATAGCGTGTTCACGAGCTCCACCGCCAACTACAAGTATCTTCAAACTTTATCAAGCCTCCCACATTTATTTTTACAAATATTATCTCAAAATGTATATTTTGTTTTAGAGGGGTGTATAGTAAAGATGTATTTTAAATCTAATGTTTTTCGTCTAGTATCTCACTTATCGATAAAAGAGGTATAAAATTTACATCAAGTTCATGGAGTTTTTCTTCTGCTCCACTTTCCCTATCTACTACTACTATTACTTCATCTACCATTGCTTTTTGTTCTCTTAATATTTTTAGAGTGGTTGCCACTGATCCACCGCTAGTGGTTACATCTTCAACGATCAACACTTTTTTGTTTCGTACTTCTTCTCCTTCAATTTGTTTTTGTGTACCATGTTCTCTTTTTTGTTTTCTAACTATCGTATAAGGTATACCTGTTTCTAGTGATAAAGCAGATAGTAGAGGGACTGCACCTAGTTCCATACCTGCCAAGACGTCATATCCTTCAGCGTATTCAGCCATTTCTTCAGCTATTGTTTTAAGAACTTTTGGCTTTGTACTCGCTTTTTTTATGTCTATATAATAGTCGCTTACTGCTCCAGAGGTTAAAACAAATCTTCCGAATTTTATAGCTCCACAATCTTTCAGTAATTCTATTAGTTTTTCTTTTTGCATGGTTTCTACTGAGAAACAGTAATATTTTCCTCCTATTTTATAACTTTGTTAAAAAAAGTATTTTATAGTGGATTTTAATAAAAAAATTGTTTGGTTTTCACCAAACAAAAACAAACAGTTTTTAAATAATAGAAATCTAATCCATATCACAGAAAGAGAAAAATGGCTAAGGTTACACTTGACATAAGTACTTTCAAAGCATTGGCTTCTGATTCACGTCTTTCTATTCTTAAAGCTTTAGATGGAAAAAGGATGAGTCTCAAAGACATTTCAGATGAGACTAATCTTAACAAAGCTACTCTGCATGAGCATTTAACTAAGCTTAATGAGGCGGGTTTGGTTAAAAGGAAAGAACGTGAAGGTCATAAATGGGTTTATTATAAACTAACTTGGAAAGGGGAATGTCTTCTTCATCCTGAAAACACAAGGGTAGTTGTTATGTTTTCTATGGCTTTCTTGTCTATTTGTGTTGGAGTTGTAAGTCTAGTTAATTTTGTTAAAGGAAAAGTGATAGGTTGGAGTAATACAGTTTATTCTTCTACTCATCTGTATAAGGCGAATGAGAGTGGGGGAATGCTAACTGGAAAGGTTAGTCCTTCTTCTGAACCGTTTACGGAGTTACAGAACAAAACAGCTGAGACGGTTTCGAAAAGTTATGGTGTAGAAGCTAATGATCTTGGTATGCGGACAGTGGAGATGGGTGAGAAAACATATGGAGCTACGGTGGCAGATACTGCTGGGAGTGTTGAAATGGTTATATGGCATAATCCTCTGTTTCAGCAGATAGCTATAGTTTGTTTTGTTGTATCTATTTTATTGATAGCAATAGCAGTATGGAGATATTGGAAAAATTATAAGATAAAACTTTGAATTATCCTCCCTCAACATTGTTTATAGCAACGGAAAAAAGTTTTTTTAGAATATTTATTTTCTATGTATTTTTGATTTTCTTTATATTATTTCCTTCTTCTATAAAATCAAATAATGTTTTCTGCATCCGCATCACCTCGCAATTAAAAAGAGTATATGGGTAGGGTATTATATGCTTTTTGGACGCTAAAATATCATATAGGTGTGTCCTCTGTAGAAGGAGGTTTTACATCATGGTATTTTATTAATAGCAGAGTTACGGCTATGGTAGCTACCATGAATGCAGTGGTGTCAAAAAACCATATTAAAACAGCTACAGCATAATAAACTCCACGTATTCCATACGTAAATCGGTTCATTGCTTTTAGAAACACATCACATTGGACGTCTCTTGCATCTATATCGCATTTTCCCTGTTTAGATGCCTCTATTTTTTCAGCTCCTTTTTGCTCAATATCTCTATATGGAATACCTATCAATATAGTAAACCTTACCATATGTCTAAGACATAAGAGGAACATCATTAAAGAAAAGAATAATGTTGAAGATAAAACCACCATTTTATATTTTCCTACATCCATCAGAGAAAAGGAGGTAGCAGCTGGAAGTTCAACTATCCCGCTTGTGTTAAAACGAACAAGTAAACCAAGTATAACTAGTATTGATGAAGATAAAAAAGTCACGCTCATTATAAGATTTCTCATTGATTGAACTGCGACAATAGGGTTTCGTCTACTCGACATTGTTTTGACCCATTGTCTGTAAAATGTGTTCAGCAATCCTCGTTTGGCGGCACTTGGTTTTTTCATACCGATTTTTAGTTTTAAACCGTAGATGAATATACATCCTAGGAAAACTATTATTGCTGCCAGGTTGAGGATTTCAGCTGTTATCATGTATAGAGATTGTAATTTCAGTAGTTATTGATAAATATTTTTAATAAAAATTAGGCTGTTTTTTGAGTCGTTAAAAATATTAATGCTTATTTACCAGTTACTAGTTATGTTTTTTTTGATGTTTGGGTTACCTGTTTCTGATCTAAATCTTATCTTTCTTCTGGGTTTAGCTTTAGGGTTGGGTTTTCTTGTTGGAAAAGGAACCCATCTGATGAAAATCACAGGTGTTGTCGGCTATATCTTTACTGGAGTTTTAATTGGTCCAAGTGTTTTAGGTTTGGTTCAGACGTATCAGCTTGAAACAGAAGTGGTAACGAATTTTGCTCTTGGTTTTGTGGCTTTTATTATTGGTGGTAACTTAACTCGTTCTCTTGTTAGAAAGATGGGTAAAAGTGTGTTTGCTATCATAGTAGGGGAATGTATAGCTGTCTTTGCTTTAGTTGCAGTTGGTATCTATTTTTTAACTGGTAATCTACCTCTGGCTTTGATTCTTGCTGCTTTGGCTCCAGCTAGTGCGCCTGCTGGTGCGATAGCGGTTATTCATGAATATCATGCTAAAGGAAAACTCACTGATGCAATAATGGCTGTGGTAGGTTTTGATGATGGTGTCGCTGTTTTGATTTATGCTTTTTCGATAGCGATTGTAGGCGTATTGATTTCTGATACTATAGCTCTAAAAGATATGCTTTTGAATCCAATTATTGAGGTTGGAGGAGCAATTGTTTTAGGTTTAATTTCTGGTTTTTTCTTTGCTTTTGTGTTACGTCGCCTTCATGAAAAAGAAGAAATTATTACTGTTGCTTTGACGGCGATTCTTTTAACTTCTGGTTTAGCTATATTTTTAGGTTTTTCTTTGATTCTCGCTGGTTTAACGTTGGGTATGATTATAATTAATTTGTATCCGCAGGATAACCAGCCTGTTTTTGATCATATGAACTCTATCAGTCTACCGGTGTATATCTTGTTTTTTATAACTGCGGGTGTACATCTTAAACTTGGTTTATTGACTACTATTGGTTTGGTTGGTGCAGTTTATGTGGTTTGTAGAATTGTTGGAAAAATAGTTGGAAGTTATCTTTCTGCTGTTGTATCTGATGCTGATTCTGTGATCAGGGATAATATTGGTTTGAGTATTTTATCTCAGGCTGGTGTAGCTATTGGTCTTTCTCTGCTTGCGGCTCATAAACTTGAAGTTATTGGTATGGAGGATCTCGCTGCAATTGTTGTTACTACGATTGCTGCTACTACAATTATTTTTGAGATAATTGGCCCAATCTCAGCTCGTTTCGCTATCTTTAGAGCTGGGGAGGCAAAAACAGAATAGAAAAAATTTAAAAGGAAACCTTAGGGGGTTGTAGTTGTTTAATGATTAAAAGGAAAGTAAAAGAAAGACTTCTGAAGGAGTTTTATGAGTTAAAAGTTGAAGATATTGCTGAGAAGAGAATGTGGGAGATACCTTTAATAGCTGATGATGAACCTATAAGTCATGTTCTCTCCATTTTGGATGGGAAATCTCATGTTTGGGTGGTTAACAATTTAGATGAAAAAAAGTTAAAAGGGGTTATAACTCGTCATGATGTTTTGCAGATTCTTGCTCCTCCAAGGGTTAATTATCGTTTGTTTGGTCATCCTGAACGATTTCATCATGGAACTGAAGGAAAGGCAGAAGATGTGATGACTAAAAATGCTGTTACTTGTAGTCGTGGTGAGAAGATTGAAGAGGTTCTTCAACGGATGAATCGCCATGGTATCCGCCGGGTGGCGATAGTGGAAGATGGAATCATAGAAGGGGAGCTTACTCTAGCGCGTTTAATACATAAATATTATAAAGCACTTCAGTACCATCCGATTGCTGAGGATGAAGAATAAAATAAAAAGATGAAAAAAAGTTTTTTAGTTTACTTTTTTTATTCTTTTGTTACGTCTAAGATTTTTATGTCAAATGTTAATGTTTTTCCGGCGAGAGGCGGATTGAGGTCTATTGTAACGTTTTCTTCTCCTGTATCTTTTATAGTAGCAGGTATCTGTCGTCCATCTGGTAGTTTCATTATAAAGGTCATACCTGGCTCTATTTCTTGATCTACATTAAAGTTTTCACGTGGCATTTTCTTGATTAAGTCTGGTTGATGTTCCCCATATGCTTCTTCTGGTTCTAACGTTATTTCTTTTTTTTCGCCTTTTTCCATGCCTATAACTGCTTCATCGAAGCCTTTTATTACTTGTCCTCCTCCGGCTGTGAATTCAAGTGGTTGGTCATGGTTGTCTGAGCTATCAAAAACGGTTCCGTCTTCTAGTCTTCCAGTGTATTCTACTTTTACTTTATCTCCTTTTTTTACTTCCATATATTTAGTTTCCTCCTTTTAGATAATTATAGTTTTTTTATTTGTAAAAAAACAAAAACTAGTGATTTCATCTATAGGTTTGTTTATAAAAAAATGAAACGTTCATCCTTGCTCTTTTGGGCGTATGATTATGAAAAACGAATAGTGTCTTCCTTTAAATATGTTGGTGGTAAAATCGCATATAAAAGCAGATTTTAGAAGATTTTAAATAAATGTCTTATTCTTGTTCTTTTTTGTTATATGGTTTTGAATGTAAAATTTGGGAGTGATAATCATTCTGGTGTTCATCCAGATATTCTAAAAGCTGTTGAATCAGTGAATAAAGGCGAGGTAGTAGCGTATGGAGGAGATCCTTAT
Source organism: Thermoplasmatota archaeon (assembly GCA_036626215.1). Taxonomy (GTDB): domain Archaea; phylum Thermoplasmatota; class E2; order DHVEG-1; family DHVEG-1; genus JAZKSG01. The sequence goes on along the minus strand of JAZKSG010000012.1, from coordinate 12,575 downwards.
TCTCAGCGGGTAGTAGAAAAATTTAAAGAATGTTTCGGTGGAGATATAGATGTTTATTTTGTGGGTAATGGAACCGCTGCAAACATCCTTGGTTTGAAAGTAGTTACTAAATCTTTTAACTCTGTTTTGTGTGCAGAGACCGCTCATTTAAATGTACATGAGTGTTGTGGTCCTGAAAACTTTATTGGATGTAAGTTGGAGACTATTCCTACGGAAAACGGTAAACTTTCTGTTGAACTTTTAGAGCCTTATATGGTGGGTTTTGGTGATCCACATATGGCTCAACCTAAAGTGATTTCTATAACTCAGCCAACTGAACTAGGAACTGTTTATAGTTTTGATGAAATAAAGAAGCTGGCTGATTTCTCCCATAAAAATAACATGTTTCTTCATATAGATGGAGCAAGATTATGTAACGCTGCAGTTTCGTTAGATGCTACTTTATCTGATATCACCTATGAGGCTGGTGTTGATATTTTGTCTTTTGGTGGAACAAAAAATGGTATGATGTTTGGGGATGCTGTAGTTTTCTTTAATAGAGATTTATCGGAGAACTTTGAATATGTTAGGAAACAGGGGATGCATCTGTTTTCAAAATCTCGTTATATCGCTGCACAGTTTGATGCATTGTTATCGGATAATTTATGGTATAAAAACGCGGAATATGCTAACAGAATGGCTGAACTTCTCTATAAAAAAGTTAGAAATATTTCTGATTTAGAGGTTACACAAAAAGTTGAATCCAATGCTGTTTTTGCATCTATACCCAAAAGATATATTGGTAAGCTTCAGGAAAAATATTTTTTTCATGTTTTTGATGAACAAAAATCTGTAGTTAGATGGATGTGTTCATATGATACAACAGAAGAAGATGTTTTGCGTTTTGTTGAAACGATAGAGAAGGTTGTGGACTAAATAGTTAGGTTTCTTGAAAAGAGTAACCCTAAAATACTTCTTGATTGTTTATTTATCTGAGAAGTTTATATCTCTGTTGGAGTGATGGGTTATAGATGACGATGAGTTGTTACATCAAATAGATTTATATATTTTTGTTGAAAAAAAGGTGTGATTTAAGATTAGTAGATTTGTTTGTCTCCACGGACATTTTTATCAGCCCCCTCGTGAAAATCCTTGGTTGGAAAAAATTGAGCTTCAAGACTCTGCATATCCGTATCATGATTGGAATCAGCGTATAAACGCTGAGTGTTATGCTCCAAATGCTGCTTCTCGTATATTGGATTCTAATAAGGAGATAATAGAGATAATCAACAATTATTCTAAGATAAGTTATAATTTTGGTCCAACTCTGTTGTCATGGATGGAGAAAAACGATTCTGAAACATATAATAAAATTTTAGATGCAGATCAAAAAAGTATGGAACATTTTTCAGGTCATGGATCAGCTATAGCTCAATGTTATAATCATATGATAATGCCTCTGGCTAACAGGAGAGATAAACGAACGCAGATTATTTGGGGTATAGAAGATTTTAAACATCGTTTTGGACGAAAGCCAGAGGGGATGTGGCTCCCTGAAACTGCTGTAGATCTGGAATCTTTGGGTATAATGGCAGAGCAGGGTATTAAATTCACTATTCTTGCTCCTCATCAAGCTAAAAAATTCCGTGAAATTGGAGATGAAAAATGGGTTGAAGTAGAAAACGGAAGTGATTTTGATACCAGACAGCCTTATCTCTGTAGGCTTCCTTCAGGTCGTGAAATAACAATATTTTTTTATAATGCCTCTGTTTCTAAGGAGGTAGCTTTTGAAGAACTCTTAGATAGTGGAGAGGATTTTGCTAAAAGAATACTTTCTATTTTTTCAAATTCCGAAAAACCTGAGTTGGTACACATTGCTAATGATGGGGAGACCTATGGTCATCATCATGTACATGGAGACATGGCTTTAAGCTACAGTCTTTTTTATATTGAGTCTAACGAGTTAGCTGAGTTAACAGTTTATGGTGAATACTTGGAGAAACATCCTCCTAGGAGGGAGGTAAAGCTTGTAGAAAATTCTTCTTGGAGTTGTATACATGGAGTAGAAAGATGGAAAAGTGATTGTGGGTGTACAGCTGGAGGTCATCCTGGTTGGAACCAGAAATGGCGTAAACCATTACGGAGGGCGATGGATTGGGTTAGAGATGAACTTCTTTCTATATACAGAGAGATTATGTCTGATTATGTCGATGATATATGGTCTATGAGAGATAGATATATAGAGGTTGTAATTGATAGAAACTCTGAGAATATAGAAAATTTTTTTGATAAATACTTCCAGAAATTTTTGTCTAAAGAAGATAAAATAAAGGTTCTTAAACTTTTAGAGATGCAGAGAAACGCTATGTTGATGTATACCAGCTGCGGTTGGTTTTTTGATGAGCCATCTAGGATAGAAACCGTTCAAATAATGAAGTATGCATCCCGGGCTATACAACTCGCGGAGGAGTTATCTGATAGGAGTATAGAGCCAAGCTACAAAAAGAAGTTAAAGGATATAGAGAGCAACAAAGACTATAGAGATGGCTCAAGAATATATGACTTATTTGTTAAACCCGCTCAGCTAGATTTTGAGAGAGTAGGAGCTCACTACGCTATCTCTTCTTTGTTTAACAATCATTCTGAAAGTTTTTCTCTTTACTGTTATGATATAGAAAACAAGTTTTTTGATCGTTTAACAAACGAAGATAACATCTTGGTGATGGGTAGAGTTAAAATCCGATCTAAAATAACATGGGATAAGGAAATCATTAGCTTTGCTGTAGTTCATCTTGGAAACCATAACATAATCGGTGGCGCTGAAAATATAGAACAAACCCGTTTTAAACAAGAATTGGTGGGTAAACTCAAGGATGCTTTCAACAGAGCCGATGTTTCTAAATGTGTAGATATAATAGATGATTTCTTTAAGGAACGTATAACGCTATGGCATCTTTTTAGAGATGAACAAAGAGAGATTTTAGAAGACATTTTAGCTCCATCTTTAAATCAAATCGAAAAAACGTTTGAGGGGATGTATCAACAATATAACCCTCTGGTTGAAATGATGGATGAACTAATGGTGCCTCTGCCATATCATCTTTCTCTTGCGGTTGAGTTTGTAAATAACAACAGGATTCGGCAGTTGTTAAAAGACGAAAAATTAGATTTTGAATGTCTTGAAGACTCTATTGATAAAATCAAAAAGTGGTCTCTCAACATAGATTATGCTACACTTAGTTTTTTAGCTACTAAAAGAATCAATGATTTAGTTCAAAAGTTATCTGATCGACCTAAAGATTTAGAGTTGTTGAACAAAATTGTGGTTTTATTCAAACAGATAAATAGGTTATCTTTAGATGTTAAGTGTTGGAAGGCGCAGAATATCTATTTTCAGCTGAATAAAAAACTTTATGATGAAATAAGTGAGGAGGCTGACAGGGGGGATGTAGAGGCTGAACGATGGAAAACTTTGTTCAGTCGGTTAGGAGACTATTTGAGAGTTAAAACCAGTTGAAACCCCTCTTTATAGTGTAGTGTGTTATCTACGATATTCGCCGTTAACTGTTCTTAGAATGTTTTTCTTGTTGTCTTTTTTGAGTTCATCTGGCAACAAAAATTCTGGGGTATCTTGAAAGGCGATAGGTTTAAGAAATCTTTTTATAGCGTTCATACCAACCGAGGTACTACGGATGTCAGTTGTTGCTGGATATGGGCCACCATGTTGCATAGCTTGGCATACTCTAACACCTGTAGGGACTCCATTTATTATGATTCTTCCAACCTTGTTTGTTAATCTTTTCATCATCTTTTTTACTCTATCAGTTTCCTGTTTACAAAAGACAGTTGCGGTTAGTTGTCCTTCAAGTTTTTCAACGATTTCAAAAAATTGTTCTTCCTGTTTACATTTAACAAGAATTATAACTGGTCCAAAATGTTCTTGATGTAGCTTTTTTTCTTCTAAAAATGTTTCTGCGTTTGTAACTATAACCGTGTTTTTAAACATCGTTTTGTTTTCTATTGGTGTTCCGCCTTCAACTATTTTTACATCAGATATACTGGTGGTTTCTTGGATTTGTTTAACAAGAGTTTTTTTGGTTTTTTTATGGATCAAGAAACCTGTTTCTTTTTCTTTAAATATTTCAACGATTTTTTGTATAAATCTGTCTCCGTTAGATGGTAAAAAGATGACTCCGGGTTTGGTGCAAAATTGACCGGTTCCTTTTGTTGCAGAGTCAGCTATTTTTTTTGCTATATCATCTGTGTTTTTCTTCAATGTTTTAGATGTAATAAAAACTGGGTTGATGCTACCCATTTCGGCATAAACAGGTATAGGTTTGGTACGTGAAGATGCTAAATCATATAGTGCTCTTCCGCCTTGGAGGGAGCCTGTGAATGCTACTGCCTCGATTTTAGGATGTAACACTATCTGTTTCCCTACTTTTTTACTTCGTCCATGTAACAATGAAAAGAAACCTTTTGGTATGTTCTGTTTATCTATCGTTTTGTTTACCGCTTTAGCGAAAAGTTCTGAAGTCATAGGGTGAGAGGGATGAGCTTTCAATATGACAGGGCAGCCTGCAGCCCAGGCAGATGCAGAGTCTCCTCCGCATACTCCAAAAGCAAAAGGAAAGTTACTTGCTTCAAAAACTGCAACTGGTCCGATCGGTATCAACATTCTTCTAACATCTGGATCTCCTGTATTGATGGTGGCTTCTACATATGATCCTTCACGTATGTATTCAGCAAATTTTTTTAGTTGGTCACAAGTTCTTTTTCGTTCACCTATCAGCCTTTCTTTACTCAACGCGGTTTCCCATATACCAAGCTCTATTAGTTGTTCTCCGAGGTTCATTATTTCTTCAGAAAGTTTTTCTAAAAAAACCGCTTTTTTCTCTGTATCAAGATCTGTTTTTTTGAAGTTTTTATATGCTGAAATTATTGCCTTGTCGATCTCTTTTTTGTTTGCCTCAGCAAATTTTGTTTCACTTTTTTCAGATATAGTTGGGTTAAAACTGTTGAAAAAGTTGTTACTCTGTTTACTCTTTTTTCCGGCTATAATATTTCTTCCATTTATTTTAACCATAAAAAAATTATGTCTCCCTGTTTTTTTATTGAATAATACATTTTGAGTGGTTCATTGTAAGGTTTAGATTTATTAAAAATTTTAGAAATCTTTTTTTTGTTTATAGTGCAATTCTTATCAAAGTAGCTATCACTGCTGTTATAACTCCGAACGTTACTAGTTTTAAACCGGAGAGTATCATGCTTTCTTTGGCTAATCTGCCGACGTATACACCTAATATGAAGAACAAACAGAGGGATAGTGTTATCGATACATATAGGAGAATGGAGGTTTCAGCTGTGAAAAAGGAACCGATTATAAAAGGTGAGACTGGTATCAAAGCTCCACCAAAGGTAGCTATACCGTCATAGATTCCACTTTTGAGGATTTTTTCTTCAAGTTCTTTATCTATAGAGGTGCCTTTTAAACCACGTTTTGTAAGCATAGCTCTTTCTATCTCAGTTAGTTTGATTTCTTTTACTATTTTTTCTCCTACTGATGCTCCTAGTATGTTTGAGAATCCGTTGGCTATGCCGCCACCTACCCCTGCAGCTATTATTACACTAAGTGTTTCTTGGGTTGTAGTTAAACCTATGGCTGCGCTGGCTCCAATTACTACACCTAAGCTGGATAGTATTCCGTCGATGAATCCTCTGACTAAATATCTACTTAGAAACTTGTCCATGTTTTAAGTTACACCTTTGGGGACATCGGTTGTATCATTTTCTTATCTTTTAAAATATTTCATTTTTATATTCTCTTTTTGAGATTGAAAAATTTGTTTTTATATCCTGTTGTAAATTTTAGTCATATGTCCTAGTTTTTTAGAATATTCCTCTAACTGCTGTTTTTCGTTCATCTTCCATTCCCAGTTTCCATCTGCTTTGCTAGGTGTATTCATTCTGTATTCTGCCCCTAAACTCATTATGTCTTGCATAGGGAATATAACATAGTTTGCTACTGATTTCATAGCTAACCTGATCATCTTCCAGTTAACATTGTTTTTATCGACTTCTGCACCTATATAATCGGAGATTCTACGTTTAACTTCTTCATTGATTTCTTCTTTATACCATCCTATAATGGTGTTGTTGTCATGGGTGCCTGTATATAGGATACAGTTTGGTTTTAAATTGTGAGGGATGTATGGATTGGTGGGTAGATTTTCATCAAAAGCAAATTGCAGTATCTTCATACCTGGAAAATTATATTTATTTATGAGTTCGCGGACTTCAGAAGTTATAACGCCAAGGTCTTCAGCGAAAATAGGTAGTCTGTAAAACTTTTTTAGTAGATGGTTAAAAAAGTCTTCCCTGGGTCCTTTAACCCATTTTCCATTGGTGGCATCGTTTTCATCAGCGTTGATCTCCCAGTGGGCTTCAAAACCTCGGAAGTGATCTATTCTTATGATGTCGAATAAATCTAAATTATGTTTTATCCTCTGAGTCCACCAGTAATAATCTTTTTCTTTGTGTACACTCCAATTATAGATGGGGTTCCCCCATTTTTGGCCAGTTTCACTAAAATAATCAGGAGGTACACCTGATACAAATATAGGTTTTTTGTCATCGTCAAGTTTGAATAATTCTGGGTTAACCCAGACGTCAGCACTATTATAATCTATATAGAAAGGTAAGTCACCTAATATCTGGATGCCTTTTTGGTTACAATATGTTTTTAATTCAAGCCATTGATCAAAAAACAAAAACTGATAAAATTTTTCTCTTTCTATATCTTTTTCCAGATTGTTTTTCAAATTTTTTATTGAATCTGTATCTCTATCTCTGATTTTTTTAGGCCACTCATGTAGAGGTTTATAGTCGAAATGATGTCGGAAGACGGTATAGGTTGCAAAATCATCTAGCCATATTTCGTCGTTTATATAACAAAAATCTTGAAAATCAAATATAACTTTTTTATCTTCCTCTTCTTTGAATGTTTCATAGGTTTTTCTGAGTAACGAATCTTTATACTCTGAAACCTTAGAATAGTCTACTTTATTTTCAGGGAAATCAGGTATAGGATGTAGATCTTTTTCGTCTATCCATCTTTTTTTTAGAAGTTTCTCTGGGCTAATCAGATATTTGTTACCTGCAAACGCAGAAGAAGAGTTATATGGAGAATTTTTTCTTCCAGCATCTATTGGAGTTAAAGGCAGTATTTGCCATAAACTTTGGTTGGATTCAAAGAGAAAGTCAACAAATCTATAAGCAGATGGACCTAGATCACCTATTCCATATGGAGATGGAAGCGAAGTGATATGTAATAATACACCACTTTTTCTCATTTTTTTTTTAACCTATCACAGACAAAGATGGAATGCCTTCTAAAAGATAAATAGGTTTTGATTTATGTTTTTTTATCAGTTTTTTTTTATTCGAAATGTTTATCGAGTTTCTCTTTTTGGACTTTTCCTAATCTTAGGATGAAGAATGATAGTATCGATGCTATAACAGCTAGTAGATAATTACCGAGACCTATCATTAATCCTATAGCAGATACCACCCAGAGGCTGGCTGCTGTGGTTAGTCCTCTTACGTCTCCTCCACTTGCTATGATGCTACCTGCTCCGATAAAGCTGATGCCTGCTACTATACCTGCTGCGATACGGGTTGCATCAAAGTCACCCGCTAAGTTTTCTGGTAACATATAGAATGATGATATGGTGAAGAGGCAGGCGCCCATACATACAAACATATGTGTACGGAGTCCTGCTGGTTTACGGGTGATTTCACGTTCGAAACCAACAATAGCTCCTAGTCCAACAGATAGTAAAACCCGGGCGACTAATTCGAGATCTGTAAAGTTGTATGGAATATCTATCATATCTTTCAAAACCTTCCATTAAGAACTATGTTTTTTTTCTCAGAATAAAACCTGGAGTTTTATAAAAAGTTTGTTCTTTTTTCACAAGAAAAAATTTTATTTTGGATATAGCCATTTTAGTCCTTGTTGGGTTTTCTTTTTTAGCTCTCTTTCTTTTTTTGCGTCTAATCTATTTGCGTTAAAAATCTGCTTTACTTTAGTTTGAATTCCACATAATTTTAAAGTAAAATTTTTGATTATTCTCTTCGGTGGGTTTCCAGTTATAACATATAAAATCCTTGGTGCACCCATTGTCATTAATACCAAAGCTTTTTTCTCTTTTAGCAGTTTTTTAGGTAAAAACTTAAGAAGTTTCTCTTTTGAATATTTAAAACCAAAACCAGGGGTTATCACTCTGTCTAAGAATCCTTTTAGTATAGCAGGCATAGCTCCCCACCAAACAGGATATATAAAAATTAATTTATCAGATTGTTTAATCTTTTTTTGTATCTCTTTATTTTTTTTACTGATCTTTTTGTTTCCAGAGATATAGTGTTCTTCTTTTTTTAGGATAGGATTATAGTCCATATCGTATAAATCTAGGATTTCAAAATTATTATCTAAATCTTTAATATTCTTTTTTACTTCTTTTAAGATATAGGAACAAAATCCTTTGGTGGGGGGATGTGCATAGATGATTAAAGAAGTCATTGTTCTAAAGAAAAGATTGTTTTTTTAATAAGTCTTTTTATCCTCTCTCCTTTTTTTCTTGGTACGAAATTTTATAATTTTTTTCTAACGCTTCTTTTTTTGAGTTTTTTTCTCTTGTTTGTTTTCATATCTTTTTTTATATAGCTATAGATTTTTGTATTATACATGTTTTTTTGGTGGAAAGAATTATTAAATAGTAACATGATTAGGATATAACAACAATTATAGTTGTTTTAGGAGGATTGGAATGGGATGAAGGATGATCCTATAGCCCATGTGCTAGATGATTTGTTACGTCTTGATGATATATTGGCTTGTATGATAGCTCGTCAGAACATGATTAGTGTTACACCTACCTTGGGCACTGAAGGATTTAAAGAAGAGGTTCATGAGGTATGGGATATAATACATCGAGCTATGGATGACGTGTTTGATGTAATTCGTGAGTATTCTCAGACTGGTTTGCAGGAGATGGAGTTCCGGTTGCAGGATTACGAGGTTTTGTTTTATGTTTTTCCTGATACTGATAATGCTTTGGTAGCAGTTATCCCGGCTTTAGCGAATAAAGGACTGTTAGAGGTGGAGATGGAAAACTCCCGACGTGAAATATTGAAAATCATGGAGGAAGAAGAAAAAAAGCATTTAACCACCGCATAAAAATCGGTTTTTTTTGTGTATAGATTATGTTTGATGATGAAGATGTTGATGCCGCTGTAGGCATGACAAGAAAATGGGATGCACGAGAAGCAGGACGAGAAGTAGCCAGAAACACAATCAAAAACCTAAAAACACCTCCAAGTTTTATAATACTTTTTTCAACTATACATTATAAAGACCATGGAGGATTCGAAGAATTTCTAAAAGGAGTATGGGATGTAATACCAAAGGGTACACCTTTAGTTGGAGGGACAGTAGCTGGATTCATAAATAATTATGGATGCTACACAAGGGGTGCAACAGCATTAGCTGCATCCCATTCAGATATGGATGTATCTGCATGTTTTGGTAAAAACACAAAAAGAAACCCAAAAAAAGCAACTAGAAAAAGTGCAAATTCAATAAAAAACGATTTTAAAGAATCAATTTATCAAAATAAATTTTTACTAAATCTGGTTTCTGGCCCAGAGATCCCAAGTATGCCAGGTTTAGGTAAGAAAAAGATCATAGAATCAGGGCTTTTAAGTAAGTTTGCTATGCAAGCAATTGGTATTTCTCAAAAGTTATTACAAAAGGGATTGGGTAGAGAAGATGAAGTATTTGATGAAATGATACTGAATTTACCTAAATTTAATATGATTCTTGGAGCAACTACGGATAATTACAGAGGATTAAGAAATTACCAATTTTTAAATAACGAAGTATTAAAAAATTCAATCGTTAACCTTGGAATTTCAACTGATTTAGACCTAGATGTATTTACTACTCATGGAATGAAAAAAACAAATGTAAAATTCGATATTACAAAGATTAGTAGGAGTAAACATATAATCCATGAGATTAATAATGAGCCAGCAGTTGCAGAATTATTAAAATTATTAGGTTGGCCAGAAGGTTTTTTGAATGAAAAAACTATGGAGTTCATAATGCCTTATTATCCTATTTCGTTAAATCGTAATAACAAGGAAACACCAGTTGTTTTACCTTTTATATTGAAGGATTCTATCATGATACCTTGTACTATAGATAAAGGTACATCTTATTTCTTTACAATGAGTGGAAAAAATTTAATTCAGGCTGTAGAACGAAATTTAAAAAATATAAAAATTTCAAAGCCTAAATTTGGATTAAGTTCTGCATGTATGACAATATTGGATACATTAGGAAATGATTCCTATATTATAAAAGAAAAAATGCAAGATTATTTTGGTTCTAATCCTTATATTCTTTTTTTTGTAGCTGGTGAAGGATCTTCTTCACCTTTAAGAAATTTAACTTATGCAAATATGTCTTTTAATACGGTTGTATTTGGAAAAGAATAGTTAAAAAATGTTTAAGATACTTTTTTTTCTTAAAAGAGTGTTATATTTATTTAAGGCTCTAATAGCTGTGGCAGTTGTAAAAATATCTTCTTTTTTTCCTGGCCAACCAACAAATTCTCCACCACTCCATGAACCATTAGTCTTTTGGTTTTCTAACAGCCAATTTATTCCTTTTTCTATTTTAATATTAACTGATGGATACTCAGAATTCAACAATGAATTTAGTGCAAGAGCCGTCCTGAGATTTTTCGAGGGTCTATTTTCAACTTCTTTTCCCCAGGACCCATCTACATTTTGTTCTTTGACTATAAAATTTATTGCTTTTTTAAATGATGAAGTGTTTTTTTTACCTATTTTTTTTAATACTGGTAGAATTGTATGCATTGGATAGTAAGGTGTGTCATAATAAACCCAATGACTTCCCCAACTGCCATCTAACTGTTGTTTTTTTAATAAAAATTCTATTCCTTTTTTTAAACTATCAGATTTTATATCCATATGTAAAAAGGAGTATAGAATGAAACCGGTTACTGACGGCCAATCTTTATATTTGATAATGCCTGGATTCCCAATTTCCCAGGATCCGTTCTGTTTTTGTTTATCAAAAATAAAATTTAATCCACTCTGGATATTCTTCTTTTTAGTGTATAAAGTTAAGAGACATAACGGAGTTGTCTCCATGCAATAATCTCCTTTTTTAAAAGATACATTATGGCAAAAGGATCCATCTTTCCTTTTAGATTTAGCAATAAAGTTTATTGATTTTTTTAAGAAAATTTCTTTATTTTTATTGGCAAAATAAATAGAGAGATATGCGTTTGCAGTTTCCCAAACGTCCCACCGGGTATCTTTATTTAAGCTCACCGAACCATCTTTGTTTTGATTGTTTATAAGAAAATCTATTGCATTATTAATTGAATCTTTTATTTCTTTTTGATCCATATTCAATCCCTTTACCAAAATTTGTTAGTTCTTTTAATCTGAAATCGTATTTTTTACCCCATTCTATAGTTTTCTGCAGATGATCTATATCTATCGAACCTAAATGATTCTTTTTTTCATTTTCCATTGTTTGCATTATTACTTCAACTATGCATGAAAACATTTTTCCCTTTGGCATTCCAGGTATTGACATATGACAATTTTTCGGAAAATCAACATAACCTCCATCAATTCTTATAACATCTGGTCTTTTTTTGCATACTTCATAAGATAAATTTGGAGGTTGTGAAACGTCAATAACGATTGCATTTTTCTTTAAATGTTTTCCATTTAGCAGAGCTGAAGGATGATTTGTTGCAGTAATTATTACATCTGAGTATTTAGTATCAAGTTCTACGCTTGTTTCAAAATTTCCTTTAATAACCGAAGATAACTCTTTCAACTTTTCAGTTCTGCGACCTATTAATTTTGCAAATTTAAATTTTGGAACGAGGATTTTTGATACTGCTTCACCAATAATTCCATATGAACCAATTATAGCAAGGTTTGTTTTTGAAATATCTATAGATAATTCGTTCAATATTTTTTTAACAGATTGGCAGGTTACTGCTGCAGTATAGCTATCTCCATGAGTTAGATACCCCTCGTAATCTTTTTTATCTTGTAACCATAATCCTCCATTAGTTACAGAAGTTGTTAATGCCCCTAATTGAATTATATTTACATCTAAATTTTCTTGAGCGAATATTAACGCTTTTAAAATACTATTTCTAATTTTTTCCCTTTGAAGGCTCATCATTTCAATAGGTGAATATCTTATTGCTATAACATATCCTCTAGTTCCATTTATATTATATTCGGGTGAGACTATAAAATCCCCAATATTCCAATCATCTGAAAGAATATCAATATGCTCGTCACCAAAATGTGCTAATGTTGCAAATTTCATATTAATCGCATCAAAAATATAAGAAATATAACTATTTTTTTATTGAAATTCTATCTGAAACAATGCCACAATGTTTCACGCCATAATATACTTTTGCATCAAGCGGTTTATCAGGAGTATAAACTATCTTAACATGGCTGATAAA